>JAAYDE010000014.1 GCA_012729375.1 Deltaproteobacteria bacterium
CGAAAGGCTTTTTAACACTTACCAGCCCCTAGGCCCTGACCTCCGCGGCGGCGCGGACCAGCAGTTCCGGGTCGTCGCTCATGATGCCGTCGACGCCCAGCCGCAGCAGGCGTTTCATGTCGTCGCCGCGGTTGACGGTCCACACGTGGACCTCGAGGCCGGCGCGGTGGGCGGCGGCCACGGAATCGGCAAAGACGATGGGCATGCCGCGGTAGGTTTCGGGCACCTGGAGGGCCCGCCCCGGCGGGGCGTAGCCGGGGGGGCATCCCCGCTTCACCCAGGCAAGGAAGGCGGCGATGTCGCCGCGGCTGGAGCCGGTGGGGATGGCGCCGCAGACCCGCCGCAGCCGTTCCATGACCTGGTCGCTTTCGCTGGCGAGGAGCACCGCATCCTCCCTGCCCGCGCGGCGCACCGTATCCACCACCAGTTTCTCGATGGGCGGATCGGTCTGCTTGATCTCGACATTGATGAAGGCCTGCGGACAGGCCGCGAAGACCTCCTCCAGGGAAGGCACGGTGATCCCCCGTCCCCGGAAGGGGTGTCCCTGCTGATTCTTGTAACCCCATCCCCCGTCATAGGTTTTTATCTCCGCGAAAGTCAGGCTGCGGACCCGTCTCAGCTTGCCGCACATGCGGAACAGGGTTTCGTCGTGGTGGACCATGACCACGCCGTCGCGGCTCGCCCACACGTCCAGTTCCAGGTACGGGGCTCCGGCCGCCACGGCGGCGCGGAAAGCGGGGAGGGTGTTTTCCGGATAGAGGGCCGAAAAACCCCGATGGCCGAAAAGGCGCGGCGGCGGTGAGGCAAAATAGCGGCTGGTCATGGTGAACCCTTTCCCGCCAGGCGGCGTCCGCGGTCGACATCGACGGTAAGCAGCAGCAGCCCGCCGGCGACGAAAAAGAACAGCAGGCCGAGGATGGAAAGACGGGTGGAGCCGGTGAAGCTGCCGATCAGGGCGAAGAGCAGGGGGCCGAAGATCGTCGCGAATTTCGCGCCGATGGCGTAGAAACCGAAGAATTCCGCCTCTTTGTGCGCGGGGATCATGGAGGCGAAGAGGGACCGGCTGATGGCCTGGCTGCCGCCGAGGATCAGCGCCACGACCAGGCCGAGGAGCCAGAATTCCCAGGCGTGGCGCATGAAAAAGGCGTAGACGGTGAGCAGGATGAAAAGGGCCAGGCAAAGGAGAATGGCCGCTTTGGCGTTCCAGCGTTCGGCGATCCGCCCGAACAGCAAAGACCCCGGCATGGCGATTATCTGGATCATGAGGAAGCAGCCGAGGATGGCTCCCTGGCTCATGCCCAGCTCTTCCCGGCCGAAGACGGCGGAGACGACGATGATGGTTTCGATGCCGTCGTGATAGAGGAGAAAGGCGATGAGGAACCGCAGCAGGTCCCGGTAGGGGCGGATTTCCAGGAAAGTCTGCAGGTAGTTGTGAATTTTCCGGGGGGCGTTCCCGGAACGGGGCTCCCTGTCTTTCACCCACAAAAAGGTGGGCAGGGAAAAAAGCAGCCACCACAGGCCGGTGAGCAGAAAGCCGGCGCGGGTGGCGCTGCCCGGGTCGGCGAATCCGAACCAGGGGTAATACTGGATCATGACGAAGACCAGGGCCAGGCAGATTCCTCCTCCCAGGTAGCCCCAGGCGAAGCCGCGGGCGGAAAGGCGGTCGACCTCGTGAGGTTCGGCGATGACGGGAAGGAAGGCGTTGTAGAAGATGTTGCCGCCGGCGAAGCCGATGTTGGCCAGGGTGAAGAAAAAGGCGGCGAGGAGGAACTGGCCGGGGCCGGCCAAGGCGAGCAGGGAGGTGCCGGCGGCGCCGATCAGGCAGAAGAGCATCAGCAGGGGCCGCCGCCAGCCGCGGGCGTCGGCCAGGGCGCCGAGCCAGGGCGCCATGGCGGCGACGAGGATGGCCGAGATGCTGATGGTATAGCCCCAGAGGGAGGCGGCCTTGAGGGTGAGGTCGACGCCCGGCAGGGGGAGATGAAGGCCTCCTTGCGGGACCAGGGAAACGAAATAGACGGGCAAGACGGCGGCCAGGCCGACGGTGGCGAAGGCCGAGTTGGCCCAATCGTAGCTGCACCAGCCGCGCCAGGCCCGTCGTTTGGCGACGGGCGGCACGGCCCCATCGGCGGGATTCACTTCCCGCCGGACGCCGGCGTCGCCGGCGGCTCGAGGAGCTGCTGAATGCGCCGCAAATCGCTGCCGCTGACGTAGGTGCCGTTGATCCAGTAGGAAGGGGTGCTGTTGACTTTCAGCGGCTCGATCACCTTCCTCTGGCGCTCCAGCTGACCGTTATCCTTGACGGAAGGAACCGGTGTCTGATCGTATTTGCCGGAGAACACCTCCTTGTAGGCGGACCGGGGATCGGCGGAAGAGAGGATGAAGGTCGCTTTGGCCCTGGACTGAGGGTACATCGGCAGCGGTTTGAAGAAGATGTGGCGGGTCACATCCTGGCGCCCGTCCAGAAAATGGCTTCCCTTGCGGCAGTAACCGCAATCGGGGTCGGTCACCTCGATAACCTGATGGGGACCGTTGCCGATCTTGAGGGCTTCATCCAAGGGGATGCCCTTGATCCTCGTTTCCATCACCTCCTGAAGGCGCCGGCTGGTGATGTTCTCCCCCTCCCTGGAAATGAGGTTGCCGGCCAGCAGGTGACCGGTGGCCGGCGCGTAATAGAGGATCCGGTCTCCCGCTACGATCTCGTAGATGCCGGGGACGGGAGAGCTGTTGACTTCATCGACGGCGAGCCGGGGAAAAGACTCGCGGATGGCGGCAGCGATCTTGTCGCCGTCGGCGACGGCGGCCAAAACCTGGGTGGACAGAAAGAGGGAAATCAGCAGGGCCGGTAAACGTTTCATGATGCGCCTCGCGATGACGGATTTGAATTTCGACCAGTGTCGGGAACAAATCCATATTTCACCACAAAGAGCGCCTGAAACACAGGAAAAAATTTCCCTCACAGGGTGTTTTCCGGTGCCGTCAGGCGCACTCCGAATAGCCGCAGGCGCGGCACACCATGCATCCGCCCTCGTGTTCCACCGGACCGCCGCAGTCGGGGCAGGCGCCGCCGTTGGCCAGGGAGGGCTCCTTTTCCACCGTTCCCCGGGTGTGCAAAAGAATCGCCTTGGCCACCGCATCGGCGCAGGAGGTGATCCGTTTCGCGCCGAACCCGGAAGGCTTGTGGCAACTGATGCCGATCAGCTGCTTGACCGCCTGGCGCGCCTGGACGCCGCTGCGCCAGGCCAGGGAAACGAGGCGGCCGATGGCCTCGCACTGGGAGGCGGCGCACCCCCCCGCCTTGCCCATGGTGGTGAAGAGTTCGAAAAGGCCTTCGTTGTCCTCGTTGATGGTGACGTAGAGGGGGCCGCAGCCGGTCTCCATCTGGTAGGTGGTGCCGGTGAGGGCGCGGGGGCGCTCCCTTTTGTGGCCGGCTTTGCCTTTTTCCATGGGCACCGCCGCCTCGGCGGTCTTGCCCACGCTGAGCACCTGCTGGTCGCGGGAGCCGTCGCGGTAGATGGTGACCCCCTTGCAACCCTCTTTCCAGGCCAGGCGGTAGACCTGGGCCACGTCCTCCTGGGTCGCCTTGTTGGGGAAGTTGACGGTTTTGGAGACGGCGTTGTCGGTGTGCTTCTGAAAGGCCGCCTGCATGAGGATGTGGTCCCGGGGCGTGATGTCGTGGGCGGTGATGAAAAGGCGGCGCACCTCCAGGGGTACTTCGGGGATGTTCTGCACCGTGCCCTGTTCGGCGATCTTTTTCATCAGTTCGGCGGAATAGAAGCCCTTTTCCCGGGCCAGGCGCTCGAAGATCGGATGGACCTCGACGAGGATGTCGTTGTCCAGCACCTGGCGGATATAGGAAACGGCGTAGAGCGGCTCGACGCCGCTGGAGGTGTTGGCGATGATGGAGATGGTGCCGGTGGGGGCGATGGTGGTAGAGGTGGCGTTGCGCAGCGGCTTGCTGCCGGAGCGTTCGTACAGGCTGCCGGTGAAATTGGGGAAGGGTCCCCGCTCGATGGCCAGTTGCCGGGAGGCGGCGCGGGCCTCTGCGGTGATGAACTCCATGATCCGGTCGGCCAGATCCAGCGCCCGGCGGTCATGGTAGGGGATGCCGAGGAGGATGAGCATGTCGGCCCAGCCCATGATGCCGAGGCCGATCTTGCGGTTGGCCAGGGTCATCTCCTCGATCTGGGGCAGGGGGTAGCGGTTGACCTCGATGACGTTGTCGAGAAAGCGACTCGCCAGATGAACCGTGGCGCGGAGTTTGTCCCAGTTCACCTCGCCGCTGCCGTTAACCATGCGGGCCAGGTTGATGGAGCCCAGGTTGCACGACTCATAGGGGAGCAGGGGCTGTTCGCCGCAGGGGTTGGTGGCTTCGATCGCGCCCACCTGGGGGGTCGGGTTGTCGCGGTTGAGGCGGTCGAGGAAGATGATCCCCGGTTCGCCGTTGGTCCAGGCCATCTCCACGATCTGGTTGAAGACCTTGCGGGCGGGGAGGGTTTTCATCGTCTCCCCGGTGCGGGGGTTGACGATGGCGTACTCCTCATCCTTTTCCACCGCTTCCATGAAGGCCTCGGTGATGCCGACGGAGATGTTGAAATTGGTCAGCGCCCTGGGGTCGCGCTTGGCCATGATGAAGTCCATGATGTCGGGGTGATCCACCCGCAGGATGCCCATGTTGGCGCCGCGCCGGGTGCCTCCCTGCTTGATGGTTTCGGTGGCGGCGTCGAAGACCTTCATGAAGGAAATCGGTCCCGAGGAAACGCCTTTGGTGGAGAGGACGACATCCCGCGCCGGGCGGATGCGGCTGAAGGAAAAGCCGGTGCCGCCGCCGCTTTTGTGGATCAGGGCGGTCTGCTTGATGGCCTCGAAGATGCTTTCCATGGAGTCGCCCACCGGCAGGACGAAACAGGCGGAAAGCTGGCCCAGTTCGCGCCCGGCGTTCATCAGGGTGGGGGAATTGGGGAGAAAATCGAGGGCGGTCATCATCCGGTAAAAGGATTCTTCGAGATCGGGGATAGCCGGCCCGTTCCCGAACCGTTCTTCGGCGGCGGCGATGGTGTGGGCGACGCGCCGGAACATGTCAACGGGGGTCTCGAGGATTGACCCTTCCGGGTTGCGCCTCAGGTAGCGGCGCTCCAGCACTGTCACCGCGTTCGCCGAAAGCTCCGGCCCCGGCCCTTTGGGGCCGTCATCGCGGCGCTTTTTCGGTTCTTTGCCTGTTTCCGTCATCGTCCGTTCCTTTCAACTATATGAAGTGTTCCCGATGAATGAAACCACAATATATTGGGCCTGTCAAGAAAGGTTTCCAACTTCCGCGGACCCCTTGAAACGGCCTTTCCCGGGCCAACTTATGCCTTTACTCACCGGGGCAAATATGCAAGGATAACGGCGTTCTGAAGCCAGCAGGCGGCTTTCTGGGGGACGTTTCCGGAAGGCCTTTTTTGCCCGCTTGAAAGGATAACCGTTGTTCTTTTTTTTAGGCCGGATCGGGACTTATTTTTCCTCCGATCCGTTCTTTTCCGGGAGGAAGCCAACATGACCGAACGTCTCAATTTTACCAAGGGGGAGCTTTTGGAGGATACCGCCAGGAGGTTCCCGAAAAACGATGCCGTGGTCTATCCTGATCGCGGCCTGCGTTACAACTACCGGGAGTTTAATGCGGTATGCGATCGCGTCGCCAA
>JAAYDE010000119.1 GCA_012729375.1 Deltaproteobacteria bacterium
CTGTCCCGCCGGCATTACTGTGACGGAGCGGCGTTTGTGGCTGCGCGGATCCCTGGATCGCCGGGGCCTTGCCGGACGCCCCGTCCCGTGGACCCGACTGCCGGAAAAACAAGAACCATGACCCCCAGCCTGCAAGCGCTAGCCACGGCGAATCCTCCCTTCTACACCACGCAGAAGGATGCCTATGAATTTTTTTCCGCCAAATTCGATCTCGACCCGGCAACGGATCAACTCTACCGGCGGCTTTTATTGGCAAGCCCTATCCGCGGACGTTTTATCGGCATCGATAAAATGTCGGATGCCGGCGAGACGGATCCGGACCGGCTCAACGTCCGCTTCTTGAAATATGCGCGCCGAACGGCTGCGGCGGCAGCCCGAAAAGCCATGGATCAGGCAAATCTGTCGGCCCGGGACATCGGCGGATTGGTTATAAACACCTGCACGGGCTACCTCTGTCCCGGCTTGACTTCCTTTCTGGCGGAAGACCTGGGATTAGGCGCGGACATCCGCACCCTGGATATCGCCGGGATGGGGTGCGGCGGCGCGTTGCCCAATCTCCAGGCCGCCTCCGGCCTGTTGGCACTCGATGCGGAGCGACCCATCCTCAGTATCGCCGTGGAAATCTGTTCGGCAACCCTGTTCATGGGCCCGGACCCGGCCCTGATTGTCAGCAACTCCATTTTCGGTGACGGCGCGTCCGCCGCGGTCTTGCAGTCCGGGCCTGCCGCTGACCGTGAAAGCCTGTTGCGCATCCTGGACTTTGCCTCGGGCATTTACCCCCAGTACCGCGATCAGTTGCATTACCGGCAGGAGGGCGGGCGCCTGCGTAATGTGCTAAGCGTCAAGGTTCCGATTACCGGCGCCAAAACCGCCCGAAAAGTTCTGAATCGGCTCTTGGCGCGGCATCATTTGGAGCAAAAAGACATCCAATGGTGGGCGGTGCATGCCGGTGGAACCGGTGTGCTGGACAAGGTCGGACAGGATCTGGGGCTCGACGAAAAGGACCTGCGCTATTCGCTTGAAGTCTTCCGGACCTACGGCAACATGTCGTCCCCCTCCGTCATGTTTGCCTTGCGCCAGGTTTTGGATCAGGGCAGGCCAAAGGCAGGCGACAAGGGCATCCTGCTTTCTTTCGGCGCCGGCTTCTCTGCTTTTGCGGCGCTGGTGGAATTCTTATAAATGGGTCATGACCAGATTATTCCCTTCAATTGATACCGAGGTTCTGGTGATTGGCGCCGGGCCGGTGGGACTTTTTCTTTCCCATCTACTGGGGCAGGCCGGCATCCGGACCCTGCTGGTGGAAAAACGCAGCACCAGGGACGCGCCTTCCATGGCCATCGGCCTCATGCCGCCGTCGCTTCGTCTGTTTGCACAGGCCGGGCTGGCCGACCCTCTGCTGACCGCCGGGGTGGAGGTGCAGACGGCCGTCGTCCACGATCAACGCCGGCCCCTCGGCCGAGTCGATTTTTCCGGACTCCCCCCGCCTTTTCCTTTTATCCTGTCGCTGCCCCAGGGCGCGCTAATGGAAATTTTGCGCGAGCGCCTGTCTGAAAAGACCTCCGTACGGTTTGCGCCAGGCCGTCAAGCCATAGGTGTGATTCAGGAACAGGACTGCATCCGCGTGCAGATCCGGGATCTGCCCACCGGCCGGATATCGGAACATGGCGCCCGTTACGTCATCGGTTGCGACGGCCACAACAGCGATCTCCGGCATTTTCTCAACATTCCCATTTCTTCAAAAAGTTATGCGCCTCAATTTGTCATGGGTGATTTCCCCGATACCACGGACTGGGAAAATGCCGCCCATCTTTTTTTCACGCCGACAGGCTCCATCGAATCCTTTCCCCTGCCCGGCAAAGCGCGGCGATGGGTAGCGCTGGCGCCGCATGGGGCTCAGGACACCGACGCGCTGCTCCACCAGGTTAAAACCATCACCGGATGGCAACTGTCCGCCCATGAGGAAAAATGGCACAGTAGTTTCAGGCCGCGCCGTCAACTCGCCGATACGTTTTATCAAGGCCGCGCCATCTTGTGCGGCGATGCCGCCCATGTGATGAGCCCGATCGGAGGTCAGGGCATGAACACAGGCTTCGCGGATGCCGGGCACCTGGCCGCCCTCCTGCGCCAAGCGCTGCGTTCCGGAGCCGATGCCGCGCCCCTGCTGGCCGGTTATGATCATGACCGGCGGCGGGCTTTTCGCATCGCCGCAAACCGCGCCGCCTGTGGCATGTGGCTGGGCGCGCACCAGGGGGGTCTGTTTTCCGCCATGCGCTCCTTGCTGATCCGGCGGGTGCTGCTGCGCCCGCCCCTTGTATACCGCCTGCCGGCTCACTTCGCCATGCTCACCATCCCCCGCGGCCCGATTCCCGACCTGGAGGCCTCGTGAAACGAACCGCGCCTTTATGCACCCGGCAACGCCTTGATCATCCCGAACGCAAACGCGCCTTGAACCGGGAAATTTTTACGGCAGTGGCGCCACGCTATCAAACCATCACCAGGCTGCTTTCCTTCAACCGTGACCGCGTCTGGAAAAAGCGGCTGGTGCAGGCCCTGCCGCCCATGGCGGCCCCCGTCTGCCTCGACCTCGCCTGCGGCACCGGCGACATCGCCCGGCTATTGGCTGAAAAATACCCCGGCGGCCGGATTCTCGGCATGGACATCACCGAGGCCATGCTGGAACGGGCCCGTCGACGGCGGCCACCGGCCGCTATCGAATTCCACTGTCGTGACATGGCGCAAACCGGCCTCGAAGCCGACGCGGTGGACATCATCACCGGCGGTTATGCCTTACGCAACGCCGGCGATCTGCCGTCCGCCCTGGCCGAGATATTCCGCGTGCTCAAACCCGGAGGATGGGCGGCCTTTCTGGATTTCTCCAAACCCCGCTCACGCTTGCTCCAGCGCCTTGAGTCCGGCCTGCTGACCTTCTGGGGCGGAATCTGGGGCTGGATCTTTCATGGCGATCCGGGCATCTACACGTACATTGCCGAAAGCCTTGCCCAATACCCGGACCGCGCCCGGCTGCATCATTTTTTCCGTGAACAGGGGTTCGAGATCCAGGATTCCTCACGGCACTTTTTCGGCGTTATTGAGCGGCTGACCGTCCGCAAACCCGACCACCCGGAGCCAGGATGCTGTTCTCCCACTGGCGTCACATAGGGCCGGGAATTTTGGAGATCCCATGATTCCATTTTTCCGTGGGACGCAATGGAAATTCCCCGATTTGTCACATCGCGCCGAACTGGTCGAGGAAATGGATCGGGCCGACAGTCCCGAGGACCGGCTTTTTCGCACGCTGGCCCAATTTGACCCGATCAATCGCCGTTTCTCGCGTTACCGCACCCTGCTCAACCGGTATGTGCTGTCCGACATGACATCCGCGCGTCCCCGAAGGCTGCTGGACCTGGGGGCAGGGGGCTGCGACATCGGTCGCTGGCTTATCCGCCAATGCCGCAAACGGGGGTTGGAGTTGTCCATTACCGCCATGGAGCATGATCCCAGGGTGGTGCGCTATGCCCGGGCCGCCTGCCGGGATTATCCGGAAATCGAAGTAGTCGAACAGGACATCCGTGACCCGCTGCCCCTGGCGAAAGTGGACTATGTCTTTGCCAACCATCTGCTGCACCACCTCCCGGATCAGGCGTGCATAGCGTTGATACGGCAGATCGACCGCGCGGCTCCCAGGCGATACCTGCTCAGCGACATGCTCAGATCCTTTTGGGCCTACTGTGGCTTTGCGCTCTACACGGCGCCTTTTTTCCGCGACAGCTTTCTCGTCACCGACGGCCTGGCCTCCATCCGCCGCAGTTTCACTCTGGCTGAAGTGGGCGCGCTTCTGCACGCCGCGCAACCAGTGAACTCCGTGGTCCTGCACCGCCTGATGCCCTGCCGTTTTGCGGTAATTGGGGGGACCGCGTTGTGATTGGGGAAAAGAGGAGGACACCGCTGAATTTTTTGGTTTTTTATTTATCGTTTTTGATGCATGTAAAGATTTCCAGAACCTCCCTTCGGCTCTGCCGGCGTTCGTCCCAGGAAAGAAAGGGATGTGGCCGCCGGCGGGAGATACTGAAAGACAGCGAGTCGCTTTTTAGTTATAATACAGTCATTTTTGAATGACCGCTCCGTAAAGGGAGGGATCGATGCGCCACTATCTTGATTTTGAAAAACCGCTGGTTGAATTGGAGAGGAAAATTCACGAGCTGAAAGAGTTTTCCGTCGGAGACGTCTCCATGGCTCCGGAGATTGAAAAGCTGGAAAAAAAGGCGGAACGACTGCGCGGAGAAATCTTCTCCAAGTTGAGCCGTTGGCAGCGCACCCAGTTGGCGCGCCAGCCAAACCGGCCTTTTACCCTCGATTATATTCGCCTTATCTTCACCGAGTGGTTCGAACTCCACGGTGACCGTCTTTACGGCGACGACCCGGCCATTGTTTGCGGTTTTGCCCGTCTCGAAGGCGAGCCCTGCGCCGTTATCGGCCACCAGAAAGGGCGCGACACCAAGGAAAAGGTCTACCGCAATTTCGGCATGCCCCATCCCGAGGGTTACCGAAAGGCCATGCGGATCATGAAACTGGCCGAGGATTTCGATCTGCCCATCTTCACTTTCGTCGATACCCCAGGCGCTTTTCCCGGCATCGGTGCCGAGGAACGGGGGCAGGCCGAGGCCATCGCCCGCAACCTGCGGGAAATGGCCGCTCTCACCGTGCCGATCATCACCACCATCACCGGCGAGGGCGGTTCCGGCGGCGCCCTCGCCGTCGCCGTCGCCAATCGCGTGCTGATGATGGAATATTCTGTCTATTCCGTTATTTCTCCCGAGGGTTGCGCCGCCATTCTCTGGGGGGACGGCACCCTCGGGCCGCAGGCCGCCGAAGCCCTGCGCTTGACCGCCCAGGACATCGACAACCTGGGGGATGTCATCGACGGGGTGATCCCCGAGCCGGCCGGCGGCGCCCACAACGATTCCAAGGCCGCCGCCGAATACGTCAAGGCGGCCATCATCCGTCATCGGGACGAACTCAAGACCCTTTCCGCCGCCGAGCTTGTGGAGCAGCGCTATCAGAAATTCAGGGTGATGACCCGCATGCAGAAATGATCTGCCGGAAATGTCGACAGACCGGAAGAGGGTTCAAATAATATTTCCTGCCCAAGGGCTAAGAGAAGTCTCCGCCGGCCTGCAGATCCTTTTCCGCCTCTTGGCGCCCATGGCAGTTCTTCTTCTTATCGGCTCCTGCGGCGGCGGTCCTTCCTCGCGGGTCATCGAAACCCCGCAGACCCAGGGCCTGAAGGGGTGGGAAAAGCCCTACATCATCGCCGGTCAGCGCTACGATCCCCTGCGGGACCACCAGGGCTATGTGGAGGAAGGCATCGCCAGCTGGTACGGACGCGATTTCCACGGCCGCAAGACCAGCAACGGTGAAATCTACAACATGCACGCCATGACCGCGGCCCACAAGACCCTGCCCCTGGGCATCTTCGTCAAGGTGCGTCACTTGGGCAATGGTCGCGAGATCGTGGTGCGCCTCAATGACCGCGGCCCTTTCGTCAAGGGTAGGGTGATCGATCTTTCCTACGCCGCCGCCCGCCGGCTCGGCATCGACAGTAGTGGCACCGGTCCGGTGCGGGTCGAAGCCCTGGGTTACCAGGATAAGGGCAGGGAAGGCACCCCGGTCTACCATCCGCTCCCATCCTACAGGGTCGGCAGTTACGCCGTGCAGGTCGGCGCCTTCGCAACCCCGGACAACGCCCACCGCGTGGCCGCCGGCCTGAAGACCCGGTACGGCGCCGCCGTGGTCACCGAAGGATGGGTCGGCGGCCGCCGCTTCTACCGCGTGTGGGTGGGGCGCTACGGCAGCCTGGAGGCCGCCGAAACGGCGCGGGTCGGCTTCGAGCGGCATGGTTACCCGAGTAGCTTCGTGGTCGCCCTGGATTGATGGTTGCGCGACAAATTGCGCGGCGCTGTGCCCCACCTCCTTGGCGGCCGCGGTCTGCCGTCTGCTTTGCCTGTGCCCTTAAAATCAGTTCCACTTACCCGGCAAGCCGGCCCTGTTGCGGCTGGCCACGGTTTCGGACCCTTCATCTGAAATGAGAATCCGCAAGATAACCTCGGCGGCCCATCCGCTGATCCGTCAGACGGCGGCCCTGATCCGGCGCCGTGGGCAGGAGCAAAGCGGGCTTTTTTTGGCTGAGGGAACCCACTTGGCGGAAGCGGCTCTCGACGCTTCGGTTTCGCTTCACCAGCTGTTTTTCAGTCCCGGATATCGGTCAAACGCCGACGGGGAAAGGCTTCTTTCGCGGGCGGAAATGGCGGGCGCCGAACTGGTCGAGGTATCGGAACAGCTGCTGAAAAAGATCAGCGATGCCGCAACGCCGCAGGGGATCGTGGTGACGGTGTCCATTC
>JAAYDE010000120.1 GCA_012729375.1 Deltaproteobacteria bacterium
AGAACGCCACGGGGTGAGGGTGCCTCCCATGTCAGGAAGCTCCCCCCGCTTGCCACGGCATAGGAAACCCCGAGCGAAAAATGAGTCTTGCCAACACCACGAGGCGCGTACACCATGCACAGCCCTTGAGCTGGGAGCCAGGGAGCCAGGATTGTTTCACGAGGTGGAAGGTCCAGCTTCAACAATTCGGCAACGGTGATCACATGGAGCCGGGGAGGGGTTTTTTTCTCCGTTTCTGTCGCCGCCTCAAGCTGCCGCTTTACTTCCTCAAGCCCTTTCGCGGTGGCCAGGTCGTTGAAGTCGGTGTCCGGTCCCTCAATCGCAGGAACTGCCAGGATCGACCCGGCCTCCGCTGCCGCTTTCCTGGCGTCGGCCTCGCCGTTTCCCTTGTCAGAACAGACCACCAGCCGGGCCTTTGGGTATCGGGTCCGAAGATCACCAGCCACGGCGGGGAGGTTCCCGCAACTCAGCGCCGCCGCAACGGGCCAGCCGGTAGCCTCGGAGATGGAAAGCGCAGTTGCTACCCCCTCGGCAATCGCTACTGTCAAACCGTCGTCGTTATCCGGTAACTTCCCGGTCGCCCAGTATCCGCCCCGGATCTGACCACCCTTCAGAAAATGCTTCACGCCATCGCCGCCGATCAGTTGGACCGACGAAAGCCGCCCCTCGGTCATGACAGGAACCAGCAACAAGGAGCCGGTCATGGGTTCACCCTTCGATTTTGGTAAATACCCGATCAGCCGGGCCGCCTTTTCCGCATCAATCTGGCGCAGGGTGTCGCAGGACTTGACCCCTTTCCGCTGAAGGTAGGGGTTGCCGGTGGCCGGTCCCCCAGCCTTCCAGAGTTCCGCCGCTCGGGTTGCAGCTTCCGCCGCCAACCGTCGCCGCTCGGCTTCCGCTTCCCGCCGGGCTTCATCAGATCGCCGTTTCCGGGCTTCCCGTTCCGCCGGGTTCAGTTCGGTATCATCTTGCGCCCAAAATAAGCGGGAATCCCCGCTGAGATGGTTCCAGCAAATACCCCCGTCGCCGTCAGGGAACAAACGAATCCGCCCTGCTCCATTCCGGGAGGACTTCCCCTCAGCTGGGGTTTCATGCCATCTTCCATCCGCCGGAACAGATCGCCAGTCAATGCCGATCTCCGACGCCGCCTGCTGACCTGCCGCTTCAATCATCATGGCTTTCCCCAAAATTTGCGGACATTCTGAATCCCCCCCTTACCCCTTTTCCACCATCCCGGCTTTCAGCTCAATGTATTCCCGGATATCCCGCACTCGCCACGCGGTCGTTTTTTGGCCAAGTTTCACCGGCGCGGGAAAGGCCCCGTTTTTCACATCCATCCACAGTTTTGAGGCAGAAATTGGGATGAGCGCCGGGATTGCCGGCCTCGGCGTTTTTAAACCTTTACCCCTCGCGCGGTTGGCCTCCGCCTGTGCCGCCGTTACCTCCCTTTGGCCGACGATCTGGCCGATCCTCAAAAATCCGTCGCCACTCAAAAGATCAGACATAATTCGCACCTCCGTTTGTTGTTCATGTTTGGTTGTGATGGTACGGCGGTGAGATAATCGGGTCTTTCCAAAAAACACGGCCTCTTTTTTTGGAAAGATAGGAGATGGGAGGAGGCAGGTCTGTGGTTGAACTGCCTTGCCTTGGCATGGGGGAAGATGTTGTAGTTTGGTACGGATTCAGGGAGCTAGGTTATTGCTGTTGGGGAGGGTGGGACAAAGCGGTTCGGATTGCAGGGACTACTACTCATTCTTCCGTCGAAAAGCCAGTAATAAACGCCAACATCTCCAGCTCTGAAGCGTTAGGCTTTCGCAGTTCCTCAATTTGTCCAGCTTCATCGATGGAAAAGACAGCATCAGTTGTGACCCAAATGGGTGGATCTTTGTCAATGAAAATTGATGGTCCGGAAATGCCAGGCGGGATTTCCACAAGAGGGTATTTGGTCAGAGAATCTTCAAGTCGACGAACCTCATAATAAGCGTCACGGACAGAGGATTCCCCGCATGGCACACCCGCCCCCCTGGACACCAACCGGAAAACTTCTGGAACGGGAACCCCTTTTTCCCGCTCCACTTTCACCAAATGAGCTAACTCATGTTTTTGTGCAAGTTTCCGAAAAAAATCAAAAGGGGCAGGGGGCAGCTCCTCCAGGAACTCAATGAGACGCTCTTTCGTCTTGTCTTGAAGTGGCGTTCCGTGTTTGAGGTAGGCAAGGAGAAGCCATAGGTCTCTTCGTATCCGCTTCGACAGGTTAACCTTCATTATGCACCCCCCCTTCAAAGGACATCCCTTCACAACAGGAGCCCGGCCAGGCGGTGAAGGAGCCGCTTTTCCCCCCGCCGGGGTAGACCGGGCAGCAAACTTGACATGGGGTTACTATTTCTCGCTCTCTTCCTCCCTTTTCAGCACATGGACAGGCGGGAACACAGACCAAACCTGGCGGGGAAAGATGGCCTTATCAGGCGGCTTGTGCGATGTCGTCATGCAGTGCGGCAAGACTCCTCCTGGCCCCATACCGGGAGGAGTCGCTTATTTTTGTGCTCGGTGAAGGGGAATCACTGTTGCCCCCGCCTTGAGACCGTCCAGGTAATCCGCCCATG
>JAAYDE010000121.1 GCA_012729375.1 Deltaproteobacteria bacterium
CCGACGCCGGCCCTGCTGCTGGAGGCGATCCGGCGGACCGAAGGGGTCCCCGCACCGCCCCTGCGCAAAAGCGGTCAGAAAGAGGCCCCGCTCTCCTTCGCCCAATCCAGGCTCTGGTTCCTCGACCAATTCCGGGGGGGGACGACCACTTACAATATTCCTGCGGCCCTCCGCCTCCGCGGCAAGCTGGATGTTGACGCTCTGGAAAAATCTCTTGAAACCCTCATCCGCCGCCACGGCAGCCTGCGCACCCTGTTCCGGGAAGCGCCCAGCGGCGAGGCCTTTCAGCACCTTATCGACCTGGGCCATTTCACCCTGGCGATGGAAGCCATCGGGGGCAACGAGATCGAGGAGATCGCTCTTCGGGAAGCCCGCCACCTCTTCGACCTCCGGGAAGGTCCTCTGTACCGCTTCCGCTTGTGGCGGATCAACGATCAGGACCATCTGCTCACCCTCAACATCCACCATATCGTCTTCGACGGCTGGAGCTTCGGCATCTTCCTGCGGGAGTTGGCGATCTGCTACGCCGCCCTCAGCAAAGGGGAGATCCCGGCGCTGCCCAAGACAACCGTGGACTACGGCGACTACGCCCAGTGGCAGCGCAAATGGCTTACGGGGGAACTGCTGGAGCGGCAGAGCGCCTACTGGAAGGACCGTCTGGAGGGGATTCCCGAGCTCCTTTCCCTTCCCACCGACCGGCCGCGCCCCGACATCCAGAGCCTGCGCGGCGGCCACATGGCGGTGGAACTCGACGGGGTGACCGCCAAAACCCTCCAGGAGCTCTGCCGCCGGAGCAACGTCACCCTGTTCATGGCCCTGGAGACTCTGTGGGCCGTTTTCCTCGGCAAATACAGCGGCATGGACGACATCGTCGTGGGCACTCCCCTTTCCGGGCGAACCCGGCCCGAAATCGAAAACACCGTCGGCTTTTTTGTCAACAGCCTGCCCCTGCGCCACAACCTCAGCGGACAGCCGACCTTCAGGGAACTCCTGGAGCAGACCCGCAGGCTGGCCCTGGAAGCCTACAGCCATCAGGATATCCCTTTTGAAAAGCTGGTGGAGGAGCTGGCCCCGGAGCGCAATACCGACCGTTCCCCTATCTTCCAGGCCTTTTTCGCCATGGCGGATGGGGATTTCGACCGCATCGACCTGGAAGGCCTGAGGACGGAAATCTTTTTCCCCGAGTTCGACAGTGCCAAGTTCGACATCACTTTGAGCCTCGGTGATTACGACGGCCGGATCTGCGGCCATCTCGAATACGCCGGCGATCTGTTCGACGGGGAAACCGTCACCCGCATGGCCCGCCACTTCCGCCACCTGGCCCGCCGGGCGGCCCTTGATCCGGACCGGCCGATCAGCGAAATCCCCCTTCTGGAAGAGGATGAATACGAGCGGGTCATCCGCCGCTTCAACGACACCGCCGTCCCCTTTCCCGCCGAGCGGATTTTCCACCGGCTTTTTGAGGAACAGGCGGAAAAGAACCCGGACCGGATCGCCGTCCAGGACGGCAAGGAAGAGCTGACCTACAGCCAACTCAACCGCCGGGCCAACCGCATCGCCTACGCCCTCAGCGCCATGGGGGTCCGCCCCGACACCCTGGTCGGGCTCTGTCTCGAGCGCGGGGTCAACCTCGTCGCCGCCATTCTCGGGATTCACAAGGCCGGCGGCGCTTACGTGCCCCTCGATCCGCTCTACCCGACCGCGCGCCTCGCTTTCATGATCCAGGACGCCGGGCTCCGCTTCATGGTCACCGATTCCGAACTCGAAATCCCTTACAAAGGGGAACGCCTGCTTATCGACGACCCCAAGGAACTGACCGGCTTCCCCGTCGCCAATCCCGGACCCGCCGCCGCTCCCGGCAACTTGGCCTATGTCATCTACACATCCGGCTCCACGGGGCAGCCGAAAGGGGTGCTGGTAGAGCACCGCGGTCTGGTCAACCTCGCTCTCGCCCAAAGCGAAATGTTCGGCGTCCACACCCATAGCCGGGTGCTGCAATTCGCCTCGCCATCCTTTGACGCCTCCATCTCGGAGATCGCCATGGCTCTGGTGCGCGGCGCCGCTCTCTACATCCCCCGCAGCGATACCCTTTTGGCCGGCGAGGAACTGGCCCAGATCCTCAACGAAAACCGCATCGACGTAGTCACCCTGCCGCCGACGGCGCTGGCTTCCCTGGATCGGGAAATCCGTTGGCTGGAAAATCTGATCGTCGCCGGCGAGCCCTGCCCGCCGGAACTGGTTTCCAAGTGGTCACAGGGACGCAATTTCTTTAACGCCTACGGGCCCACCGAATGCACCGTCTGCGCCACCATCGGCCGTTATCTGGAGGGCGCCCTGACCATCGGCCGGCCGATGGCCAACACCCAGGTCTACATTCTCGATACCCACGGCCTCCCCCAGCCTCCTGGAGTCCCCGGAGAGCTCTGTGTCGGCGGCGCCGGCGTGGCCCGCGGCTATCTCAACCGCAACCGCCTGACCAAAGAAAAATTCATTCCCAATCCTTTCGGCTCCGGACTCCTCTACCGGACCGGAGATCTGGCCCGCTGGCTGGAGAACGGCGAGATTGAATTTTTGGGACGGATCGACCAGCAGGTCAAGATCCGCGGCTACCGCATCGAACTGGGAGAGGTGGAGAGCGCTCTGCGGGAGCACGCCTTCGTCTACGGCGCCGTCGTCAACCCCTTCGGCAAGGAGGGGGAAAAACGTCTTTGTGCCTACGTGGTGGGAGATTTCGAAACGACGGAACTGCGCGACTATGTAAGCCGCAAACTGCCCCATTACATGATCCCCTCCGTCTTCATGAAGGTGGAGACCTTCCCGCTGACTCCCAGCGGCAAGATCGACCGTAAAAAACTCCCCCATCCGGAAATCGCCTCGGACAAGGATTACACAGCGCCGCGCAACGATATGGAGAAGGCGCTCTGCGCCGTCTTCGCCGAAGTCCTCGGCATGGAAAAGATCGGCATCAACGACAACTTCTTCGAGCTGGGGGGCAATTCTCTGCTGCTGGTAAAAACCCGCAGCCTGACCAACAAACGGCTGGGCGGCCAGCTGAGCATCACCGACTTCTTCCACTACCCGACCATCGCCCGTCTGGCGGAACTCCTCGCCGGCGCGGCCCCCTTACCGCAAAAACGGGAGTTACCCGCGATTCAGGCCAAGGAAGACGCCGTCGCCATTATCGGTATGGCCGGCCATTTCCCCGGGGCTTTCACGGTGGAAGGCTATTGGGACAACCTGGTCGCCGGAATCGAATCGATCCGTTTTTACAGCGAAGAGGAACTAATCGCCTCCGGCTTCCCGCCAGATGTGGTCAGCAACCCCCATTTCGTTCCGGCCTACGGGCAAATGGACGGAGTCGAACTCTTTGACGCCTCTTTCTTCAACATGACCCCGCGGGAAGCCGAGCTGTGCGATCCCCAGCAGCGCCATCTCCTCGAAATCGCCTGGGAAACGCTGGAGAGCGCGGGCTGTAACCCAGACACCTATGATGGCCGCATCGGTGTCTTCGTCGGTGTCGGCTCCAACGCGTACCTGGAGGAAAACCTCATGCCGGCCCTTGGCGAAACCGATGTCGCCACCGGTTTTCAGATCAGCATCATGAACGGCAAGGAGTTTGTCGCCACCCGCATCTCCTACAAGCTCAACCTCGACGGCCCCAGCCTCAACGTCAACACCACCTGTTCGACTTCTCTGGTGGCCATCCATCTGGCCGCCCGCGCCGTCCTCGACGGCCAGTGCGAAATGGCCCTGGCCGGAGGTGCCAAGATCCAGACCGGGGGCGCCACCGGCTATCTCTACCGGGAAGGATTCATCCTCTCACCCGACGGCCACTGCCGCGCCTTCGACCGTCGGGCCGGCGGCACCGTCGGCGGTTCCGGGGCCGGGATGGTGGCCTTAAAGCGGCTCTCCGCGGCTATGGCTGAAGGGGATCCGATCCTCGCCGTCATCAAAGGCTCCGCCGTCAATAACGACGGTGCCGACAAGGTCGGCTTCACCGCCCCCAGCGTCCGCGGCCAGACCGAAGTCATCCGCCAAGCCCACCGCAGCGCCAACGTGACGGCGGCAACCGTCACCTATCTGGAGGCCCACGGCACCGGAACCTCCCTCGGCGATCCCATCGAGATCCGCGCCCTCACCGAAGCATTCGGCACCGAAGTGGAAAAACTGAGCTGTGCCGTCGGTTCGGTAAAAACCAACATCGGCCACCTCGATGCCGCCTCTGGCATCGCCGGTCTGATCAAAACCGTCAAGGCGCTGGAGTACGGCCTGATTCCGCCGACGCTTCATTTCGAAACCCCCAATCCGGCCATCGATTTCGCCAACAGCCCGTTTTTCGTCGCCGACCGGTTGCTTCCCTGGAAAAAGGGGAGGACCCCGCGCCGCGCCGGAGTCAGTTCCTTCGGCATCGGCGGCACCAACGCCCATATCGTTCTGGAAGAGGCCCCTCTCCTCGATTCCGGCCCTTCCCGCCGCCCCCACCGCCTTCTTCTCCTGTCCGCCCACAGTGAAAGCGCCCTCGATAGGATGGCCCACAACCTGGCGGCCTGGCTGGAGCGCTATCCGGAAACGGACCTCGACAACCTGGCTTTCACCCTTGCCGTCGGGCGCAAGAAATTCTCCGTGCGCCGCGCCCTGGCCTGCCGCGACCTGCAGGAAACCATCAACCTGCTCAGAAGCGAAAAATTCTTCAAGGCCGCCGTCCGCGGGGAACATTCCGATGTGGTCTTCCTGTTCACCGGCCAAGGTTCTCAGTACGCCGGCATGGGGCGCCCCCTTTACCTCCACGAACCGGTCTTCCGGGACACCTTCGACCGCTGTGCCGCCATTCTCAAACCCTTCCTCGGCCTCGACCTGCGCCACCTGCTGTGGCCGGAAATCGTCGACGGCCAGGCCCCCGCCGATCTGGCCGCCACCCGCTACGCCCAACCGGCCATTTTCGCCCTCGAATACTCCCTGGCCGCCCTATGGATGGCCTGGGGGGTCAAACCAAAGGCGATGATCGGCCACAGCCTGGGCGAATGGGCGGCGGCCTGCCTGGCCGGCGTCTTCACCCTGGAGGATGCCCTGCGCCTGGTCGCCCTGCGGGGCCGGCTGATGGATGAACAGGAAAGCGGCGGCATGCTGGCCGTCCCCCTGTCCCAGGCCGAAGCCGAGCTCCTGCTCAAGGAAGGCCTGTGCCTGGCCGCCGTCAACGCCCGCAACCAATGCGTCATCTCCGGCCCCCATGCCGCCCTCGATCGTCTCGAGGACGAGCTGCAGGCGGCCGGCCGCCAGGCCAAGCGGCTGGAGACTTCCCATGCTTTCCACTCGCGGATGATGGAACCGGCTGTGCCTCCCTTCCTGGAGGCCTTGCTGCGCACCGAGATGCGCCCGCCGTCGATCCCCTTCGTCTCCAACCTGACCGGAACCTGGATCCTCGACGAGCAGGCCACCTCTCCCGATTACTGGGCCAAGCAGATCCGCAAGCCGGTTCTTTTCCATCAGGGCCTGGAGGTACTCCTCCAGGAGTTTTCCGCCATCCTCCTGGAAATAGGCCCCGACGCCGTCCTCTCCCATCTGGCGGCGCGCCACCCGGCCCGCCTTCCCGATTTCCCCGTCATCAGCACCCTTAAGGCCGGTCGGGAGAAGACCTCGGCCAACAACCACCGCTCCCTGATGGAGGCAGTCGGCGCTCTCTGGGCCGCCGGCGTCGGCATCGATTGGCAGGCTTTCTACGCTCATGAAAAGCGGCGCCGCATCGTTCTTCCGACCTATCCCTTCGATAGGAAGCGCTACTGGATCGACCCGCCGCCCCACGCCGCCCCGGAACCCCTCCCGCGGCGTACAGGGAAACTTTCCGAGACAACCCTTCTCCAACCCTGCGGTCACAGCGGCGAAGGGAAAAACGGCGCTCCGCTCAACGCCGCCGAAGGTATCGTCATCACCATCATGAAGGAGATTCTGGGATTGAAGGAGATCGGCCGCGACGACGACTTTTTCCGCCTCGGCGGCGATTCCCTGACGGCCGTTCAACTCACCGCCAGACTGGAACAGGAACTCCAGACCGCCATTCCCCGCAACGCCCTCCTCGAAGGGGCGACGGCGGCACACCTGGCGACTTTGGCGAAACCTCATGCAAACTTCGCCGAAGTTCTTCCTTCCAAACCGGACCTTGTTCCCCTGGCCGCCGGGAAACCGGGCCAGCCCCCGTTGGTTTTGGTTCCGGCCATCGGCGGCGGCGCCTTTATCTACCGGGATCTGGCCGCGGCATTGGCCATCCCCAATCCCGTCCTGGCTTTGGAGGCGCCGGGACTCTGGAACGACACCCCGCCCCTGAAGAGCGTCGCGGAGTTGGCCTCCTATTTTCTGGCCCTCCTCGACAAGGCCGACGAACCGCCGCTTCTCGTCGGCAGTTCCTTTGGCGGTATGGTCGCCTTTGAAATGGCCCGGGAACTGGCCCGCCTCGGAACCCCGCCGCCGCTTACGGTTCTCATCGATACCCCAGGCCCCGGACACCTCCCCCGCCTTTTGGACAAAGACGAGGAAATCCTTGCCTACCTTCTGGCCGGGGATGATCCCGCCAGCCGTTTTGACGACCAATTGGCCCGTCTGCGCCGGCTGGCGCCGGAAAACCGTCTCGCCTACGCAGCCCGCAGTCTCGGGAAGGAATCCTCCGGGAGCGCCCTGCAAATCGAGGAAATTTCCCGCATTCTTGCGGTCTACCAGGCCAACATGAAGGCCATGTTCAGCTACCGGCCGCAACCTTCTGCGGAGAAGATCGTCTTCCTCAAGGCTCGGGAGCCCAACGCCTTCACCGACCCCCATCCGGAGCTGGCCTGGGTGCCCCTGGCCGAAGGCGGCATCGAGATCATCCCCATCCCGGGCAGCCATGCCACCATGCTCACCCTTCCCCATGTCGAAAAATTGGCCGGAATTTGCAGACGGTTGTGCGCCCTTTAGGAACGCACCACGAGACAAGGGGCAACACCGGCACTCCCAAAACCAGGTGCTTTTCAGGGAAATCTTCCCCTCAGGAAAAGCCATGACCACACATGTCGGCGGTATTTGCCGAGGATTGGCATGTCCTTGTTAGCCGGGCAGAATCAACAGAGCAACTTGGCGTCCGCGGAACGGGGCGGAAAGAGGTACCGGACACCTGCCTGCAGGGAGAAATGGAGGTCAGGAAAGACGGCCGTGGAGCAGAGAACGGATTCCCGCCAGCGATTTTCTGGCTCTCAGCCGATAAAGAGGTTCTTGGTGGCGAAATTGGGGTCGCTGGTCACATTGACGCCGAGACGGCGCAGTCCCGCCTCATCCCCCGGACTGGGGATGTGGGTGATGTGCACTTCGCATCCCTTGAGTTCCTTGATCTTCTCCAGCGCCAGTTCGGCCGCCGGATTGGAGGTAGCACTGATGCTCAGGGCAATCAGTGCCTCCTGAAGATCGAGACTCACGGCCCGCTCGCCGAGGATCTCCTTTTTGAAATGGCTGATGGAATGGGTGATGGTGTTGGGCAGCAATTTGATTTTAGCCGGCACCCCGGCCAAATGCTTGGCCGCATGCAAAACCAGGCTGGAAGCGGCGTGCATGAGCGGTGAATTGGTCCCGGTGACAATGGTTCCATCCCGGAGTTGGATGGCCGCTCCGCAATAGATGCCGTTGTTGCCCTTTCCTTCCTGTTGCGAAGCCATCTCCGCCGCCTGCCGCGCCGGGGCCACCACCGTCCGGCAGTCCGGGGTCATGTTCAGATTGCGGACAAAAAGCTCGACGCGCTGCACAGTTTCCTTGTCGGCGAAGCCCACGGCATATTCGCACTGATAGCGGAAGCAGCGGCGCAGAACCTCCTGTTTGGCGGCCTCCTGGACAGCGGCATCGTCGACAATGGCAAAGCCGGCGCGGTTGACCCCCATGTCCGTCGGCGATTTGTAGAAAGATTCTCCGCCGGTAATCTTTTCGAGAATGCGCCGAACCACCGGAAAAACTTCCACGTCCCGATTGTAATTGACCGTGTTCTTCCCGTAGGCCTCATAGTGAAAGGGATCGATCAGGTTGAAATCCCTGATATCCGCCGTGGCGGCTTCGTAGGCGATGTTGACGGGGTGGTTCAAAGGAATGTTCCAGATAGGAAAGGTCTCGAACTTGGCATAACCCGCTTTTCGGCCGCAGCGGTAATCATGGTAGAGCTGGGAAAGGCAGGTGGCCAGTTTTCCGCTGCCCGGCCCGGGACCGGTGACAATCACCAGCGGCTTGTCGGTGGCAATGTACTCGTTGGCCCCATATCCCTGGTCGCTGACAATGGTGTCTACGTCGGTGGGATAGCCTTTGGTGAAACGATGGGTATACACCTTGACCCCGCGCCGCTCGAGCTTGTTCTTGAAATGGACGGCCGCCGGCTGGTTATCAAAACGGGTGATGACTACGCCCAGGACATTGATCCCACGGCTTTTGAGGTCGTCGATCAGCTTCATGGCGTCCGCATCGT
Source organism: Deltaproteobacteria bacterium (assembly GCA_012729375.1). GTDB lineage: Bacteria > Desulfobacterota > Desulfuromonadia > Desulfuromonadales > JAAYDE01 > JAAYDE01. Next base: position 8,465 of record JAAYDE010000121.1, read on the forward strand.
AGGTGATGCCGAAGTCGGCGCGGATTTTTTTGCGCTCGATGTCGCCGGCAAAGATGCACAAGAGGAGATCCGCCTGGCCTTTCAGCTGCTGCAGAAGGCGTATCTTGACGTTGGGATCGTACCCCGGCAAAACCCGCGCCGCATGATAGTCGTAAAGCAATTTGCCGCCGAATTCCAGATACAGCTTGTGATTGAAACGTTCCACCCGTTTCAGGATCTCCCGGGTCTGCTCCCGGATATAGCATTCGTTGTCAAAAGCTTCAGGATTTATCATCTCTTCTCCCGTCTCAATCAAATCACAACGAAGAAAAATCATTGAAGTTCAGCGCCGGGACGGGGATGAACCAGTAACGCCCCCCGCTTCGGAAAACTACCGTTTAATTCCCAGGCCGCAACCATTTCATAACCGCGCAAACAGGCGTGGAGAAACACCGGAGTGGAGCCTGGAAAGATCCACGACCTCGAACCGTCTTCCTTTCCGTTCCAGGTAGCGGGTGAGGATCTTGTAACAGTCGAGATCGAAGGGAAGCGGTTCCCCGCCGGCGAGGATTGCCCACAGGCGCTCCTCGCTGTCGGCGCTGCCCAGATGCCGCCAATGATCGATGACATGGATCTCGGTTGCCCTTCCTCCGGGGGAACGCTCCCGAATGCCCACCGGCCCCCGGAAAGGCCAGACCTTCCAGCGCAGCGCGGAGAGCGCCAAGATGAGCCGGGCCTGGTGCAGCGCCGGCGGCTCCTGGCCGACGCAGGCGCCGCGGCACTTCTTGATCTGATAGCCGAAACAGGCGCCGCTTCCCTTTTCCAGGCCGAGGACTTTCTCGCAGAGGCCGTTTTCCCGAACCCGTTCGAGCAGGTTCTTTTCGGCATCCCGGCGGGTGCGGAACATGCCGTATAGGTTTTCAAAATCCTCTTCGGCGCCGTTGAGGGCTACGATCCGCGGCAGCAAAAACCCCTCGCCCCCGGCAACCAGGCGCACGGCAAAAAGATCGCGGCTGCGCCTCAATCGCCGGTTATGAATGGGAATCAGTTCCTTGATGAGGCGGGCTTCCAGCAGCAGTGCACCCAACTCGCCGCCGGTCTCGATGCAGTCAATGCGCCGCACCTGCTGGGACAGGCGCATCTCTTTGTGGGCGCGGTGGTCGTCGGCGAAATGGGTCTGTACCCGGGACCGGATATCAACGCTCTTGCCGACATAGAGCACGGTATCCCCTTCCCCGTAAAAGCGGTAAATGCCGGGGGCATGGGGCAGGGCCTCGACCTGCTCGGGGGGCAAACCGGGAGGAAGGCTGGACTGCTTCAACTGGCGGGCCACTGCCGCTTCCAACCTGGCAGCAGGGATCTCCGCGCACAGCTTGGAGAACAGTTGCCGTATGATCCGTGCATCCCCCAGGGCACGGTGACGATCGTCAACCCGAAGGCCATGGCGTTGGATGACGGTATCCAGGTTGTGTCGGGATTCCTTGGGAAAGAGGGCTCGGCAGAGCTTGACGGTGCACAGAACCTTTTCCCGGAAGGCAATGCCGAGGCGGGCGAATTCATTTTTCAAAAAGCCGTAATCGAAGCGGGCGTTGTGGGCGACAAGGACCCTGCCGTCCACCAGGTCCAGAAACTCGGCGGCGATGTCGGCAAAGGGGGGAGCCGCGGCGGCCATGGCATTGCTGATGCCGGTGAGGTTTTCGATAAAGGGTGAGAAAGTTTTGCCCGGATTGACGAGAGTCGACCATTCACCTACCGGTTCCCCGTCGGCCACCTGGCAGAGGCCGATCTCGATGATCCGGTCATGAAGAGGGTTAACCCCCGTCGTTTCCAGATCGAGAAAAACCAGCTGTTGGGGAATCATCATAGGCTTTCAAAAACGATGTGATCTTTACCGGGCGGCGGAAACGGCATTGCCGTAAGCGGACGGTCGGGATAAAATCCGCGCCGCCGCTTGGCTTGCCATTAAACCCTACCGGGGAAGAAAAAGCACGATGAAATCTTGGCCGGCATTTTTTTACCCTGGTGTTCAGGCTCTCGCCGGCCCCTTTGAAATCGGGGCGGAACCGAGGAGATTCCATCGTCATCCGGCCATCATCAAAAAAGATTTCGGGTTGGAAAGGTTCCCCCTGCTGGCCTCCGCCGCTGGCCGCTCCCAGGGCGCAAGGCATCTCCCGCCGGTTTGCCGGATCAACTCCGCTTTCTGGTGAACTCCCCGAAAAAATAATGCCGGGAGGACAAAATGGTCCGGCCCCAGAACTAACCATTTGACATCGATCAATGTCTTTAGTAGCTTAGCAAGCCAACCGAAACGAATTTTCGGAACACGATTTTGCCACTGGGAATCCAAATGAAACGGATCAATCTGAATTTCATCTATATAATATGAGGCCTCGTTAGAGAACCCGTGAGGTTCTCCAGCCATAGGGCTTCCCGTCCCGCCCCGCGTTATCCCGCCTGACCGGCTTTCCCGCCGCGCCGCGAGATCAGCGGCAAGGCGCGAGAAAGTCGATCATGTACCGTCAAAACCAGCTCCGTAATTATTCCCTGCTCTTGTTTCACCCTGCCGTGGAATTGCATTTCCCGAAGATGGCCGCCGCCATTTCCTTCCCGCTTCTTCCCGCCGGCCGTCCGCGGGGACCGCTCATCCTCACCGGCAATGTTCGCCATGACCGCCAGAGCCAGGCATCCAAGTTCCGCCGCAAATCACCAACATTACTGAAAAAGGAGACCCCATGAACCGCTCTCTGAAAAAGCCCCTTGTACCTTTTGCCGTTGGCGTATTCTCTCTGTTTTTTTTCCTGTCCACCGCGCCGGCCGATGACCTCGACCTGTTCCGCGGCCACAAGGGAGCGGTCAACATCTCCGGGGGAACCGCTCACATACCGGTGATGAAAGAGGTCGCCAAGCGGGCGTTGACCGTCAATCCGGACATCCAGATCACCATCGCCGGAGGCGGCACGGGGGTCGGCATCAAGCAGGTCGGAGAGCAGATGGTGCAGATCGGCAACGCCGGGCGCAAACCGACCGAGGCGGAGATCAAGCAGCATGGGCTGGTGCTGTTCCAGTGGGCGATCGACGGCGTCGGCGTCGTGGTCAACCCCAAAAACAAGGTCCAAGCCCTGACCGGTTCCCAACTTCGGGACATCTATGCCGGGAAGATCGCCAACTGGAAGGAACTGGGCGGCGCCGACCGGGTGATCAATCTCTACACCCGCGAC
>JAAYDE010000122.1 GCA_012729375.1 Deltaproteobacteria bacterium
CGAAAGCGGATTTGGACGAATTGGCCCGGCTGGGCTTGTGGAAGAGGGATTCCTGGGTGAAAGTCGAGGCCGATGGCAACATCGATCATCTGAGGCCCGTTCTGGAACATCTGCAAAACCGCATCTACCGGATAGCCGCCGCGGAACAAAATGGGCTGCAGGCCTATCTTCGCCAAAAAGGGCTTTTCGGGACCGCCAATCCTTTCCTGGTCGATGTGGGCTATTCCGGCACCGTTCAAAAAAGTCTGAACGCTCTTTCAATGGGCAAGGTCCATGGTTTCTACATGATGACCCATCAAAACGCCCGGGCGGTCGGGGCAGTTTATGATGTCCATATCGAGGGCTGTTTCGACAACTGGGTCAGCGGGCCAAACGCTTCTTATCTTTTCCGCGAGAGCTTTCTGGTTGAAAAAATGCTGGGCTGCGACGATCCCCAGGTCGTCAAATATGGTTTCAACGGGGAGGGGGAACTGACGGCGGGATACAACGAGGCGACGGCGGCGGACCCGAGGACCAGGGAAATACGCCACGCCTTGCAGGAAGGCGCCCTGTCCTTCGTGGCGGATGCTTTGGCGGTGAAGAAAAGCTTGGTGCCCGCCCTTGAAGTGCCCACCGATCTGGCGGTCGCGCTTTTTGAACGTTTCGCCAAAGACCTTGCGCCGGCCGAAAAGGAGATCGTCAGCGCTCTGGTTCTGGACGATCATTACTGCGGCAGAGGATTGGTAGCGTAGTTTTCATCCGGAAAGGGCTCTATTCCCCACTCCCGTCCCGGCTCGTTCCCTCCCGGGTTGCGGATGGGAATCGGCGGCACAGGTCTTGGGTCGGCCCCTTCCGCCGCGCCGTCCTTTGTGCCGGACCGGCCCGGTCGCCGCCCGCGATCAGGACCGGCGGGAAACGTCCGCTTCCGCTTCCGGCGCCCGGCTCAGCGGTCCCAGGCGCCCGCGGATGCCGTGCCACAGGCCCAGAACCATCATCCTGATATTGTCCCGGCGGGGAGCCGCGAACAGGGCGTAGATGACAAAGCGCACCGCCAAGCGGCAGGCATCGATCACCACCCAGTTCAGAGTCGTCCAGGGTTGCCGGTAGATCCAAAGGGGGTTGCGGAATTGATAATAGTAGCGGGCCGGGGTGTGGAGGGTGATCTTCTTTCCCAACATACCGATGTGTTTGTCGCCCAGGGAATGCCTCATGTGGGCCGCGAAAACACCGAAGGATTCATAACCCCGGTGCCTGGCGCGCAGGCACCATTCGATATCGACGTAATCGATGAACAGGCCCTCGTTCATTCCGCCTACCCTGTCGAGAACCGCCATGGGGAGCAGGCAGCCCGATGAAATCAGATGATCGACGGGGGTGGTGGCGCGGCCGGCGCCCGGCAGGCAGCGGCGCCTGCGGAGTCCCACCGTGCGCACAAAGGGGGAGGGGTTGTCGTGGCGGGGATCGACGTAGCGCGGTCCCAGGGCGGCGACCCGATGCCCCTGGGCGGTGAGTTGCTCATAGGCGCCGCGGAGAGCGGCCACCATGTCGGGGGCGGGCAGGCTGTCGTGGTCGAGGAGGAGGACGAAGTCGGCGTGGCCCTCCCTGGCCCTTTCGATGCCGACGTTCTGCGCCGCGGCGACCCCTTTGTTTTCCTCCAGTTCGATGATCTCCACATCCCTGCCGAGGGCACGGACGGCGGCCACAAACGCCGCCGGCAGGCGGGAGCCGTTGTCCACCAGGATCCGCCGCTCCACCTGGCCGGCGAGCAGGCTCAGTTGTTGCAGGAGACCGTCGGTGTCGGGGTGAAAGGTGACGGTAACGGAGGCAACATGCGCAACGGGTTGTTCAGAGGTCATGGGGAACTTCTTTGTCCGGGGCCGCAGGTGTTTCGGGCTCGGTCCTGCCCGCAGAACTTATAGGACAACCCTGGCCAAAAAACAACGCCTTTTGTCGTTTTCGGGGATACTCCGGGAGAAGTTCCGGAGAGCCCGGCGAACCGGCGTCCCCCTCTTTCCTTGACACCTGCCGGGAATCCGGATACCTTTTATGTCTTGGAAAATAAAGCGGAAAATTATCTGAAAGGAAGAGTTTTGCGAGCAGGACGGGCACCCCGGAAAGAGCTTCGTGTCTGTTGCCGAGGCGCTTTCCCCCTTTTATCCCATTGGCCTTGATGCCGCTTTATTCGATATCCATGAGGCGATTTCGCGCACAGGTTTTCGGTTGGCTCTTCCTCTTGCTGGCCATCGGTCTGCCCGCGGCCGGCGCGGCTTCGGAAAAACCCGCCTGTGTTCTCATCTCCCGCGAAATCGCCCCGTACATCGCCATGGTCGAAGGTCTCGAGGACGCCCTTGGCAACCAGCTTCTGCAGCGCTATTTTCTCAATCGGGAAGGCCAGCCCTATACCCTGGCCGGGCCGGGCGGGGTATTCGATCCGCGGCGTTTTTCGGTGCTGGTGGCGGTCGGGCCGGAAGCGCTCCGTTTTCTGCATGGCCTGGGTACCGACGTGCCCCTGGTCTATGCCATGGTGCTCAACCCCGGCAACGTGGTCGGCAGCGCTGCTCCCGATTTTTTTTGCGGCGTCACCCTGAACCTGTCCGCCGCCACCCAGATCTTTTCCATCCGCCGCCACTTTCCCGATCTCAACAGGCTCGGCGTTCTCTTCGATCCCGTCAACAACCAGGACTGGTTCGATCAGGCCGCCGATGTGGGCCGCGCCAGCGGAATCGAGCTGATTCCCCTGCGCGTCCATCAGGTCCGCGGGCGAGTCGTCCTCCCCGCGGATTTCCAGCGGGCCGAGGCGATCCTTTTCATTCCGGATCGATCGATCATCTCGCAGACGGTGATCCGCCATGTGATCAAGGAAGCCGCCCTTCACGGCATCCCCATCGTCGGCTACAACCAGTTTTTCCATGATGCCGGAGCGGCGCTCAGCATCGTTGTCGATTATCGCGGCGTCGGCGGCCAGGTGGCGCGTCAGGTGGAGCATCTGCTTGCCGGAAAAAGGTGTGAAGGGGAACTGCCTCCCGCTTTTGCGGTGCACATCAACGGCCCGGTATGGAAAGCCCTGGGGATCGGCGCAGGAGGGCGGCCATGAGCACCCTGCGCGGCACCGGCATCAAGGACCAACTCACCCGGCAGGCGGGGCGCGGCCTGTTCCGCAGGGCGGGGCTGAACTCGATCCAGGCGCGGCTGACCTTCATCGCGCTCTTTTTCATCGTCGCCACGGCGCTGACCATGGGCGGCGCCGGCTACCGGTTTATGGTCCAGTTCGAGAGTGAACGTTTCCGCGACCATTTCAGCCTGTTGGCCTCCTATCTCGCCGGCAGCGCCGAGTTGGGGGTCCTCCTCGGCAACGAGCAGATCCTGGCCGCCCTCTGCGACGGCATGCTCAAGATCGACGATGTGCAGTGGGTGCAAATCGTCGACAGAAGCGGCAACCTCATCCTGCGCCGCAGCCACCCCGTCCCGGCCAGGGAATGGGGCGTCGCCGAGGCGCCGGTGATGTCCCGCTCCCTGGCCGAGGGGGAGTCTCTCTATACCTCGGCGGAAACCACCGTGAAGGAGTTGGGGCGGGTCGCCGTCGGCTATTCCCTGGGCGGCCTCGACCGGATCAAGAGGCAGTTCGCCCAACGCTTCGTGTTCATCTCCCTGCTGCTGTCCCTGGCGCCTGTCGCCATGTATTGGGGGCTGTCGCGGGCGATCAACGCCCCGCTGCGCGATCTGGTGGCGGTAGCCAAGGAGGTTTCCCGGGGGCACATGGATGTCCGCGCCGCCGGCGGATCCCTGCGTGAGAGCCGCGCCCTGGCCGGCGCCATCAACGAGATGCTCGACGCCCTGGAAACCAAGCGGCGGGAGCTGGACGAGGCCAACGCGGCCATGGCCCGCCAGCAGGCGCTGGCCGAAGTGGGCAAGTTCTCCATGATCGTCGCCCACGAAATCAAGAATCCCCTGGCCATCATCAAGGGCAGCCTCGACATCCTGCGCAAGGAGGCCCCCGTCGACCCCGAACTGAAACGGCAGATGGCCGGCTACATGGATGAGGAGATCGGCCGCATCAATAAACTGATCGAGGATTTCCTGCTCTATGCCCGCCCCCGCACCCCCGTCTTCGAGGAGGTGCCGGTGCGGCGCCTGATCGCCGACCTGAAAAAGCGTGTCGCCCTGCTGAGCGACGAGATCCGCGTCAGCGTCACCATGGAAGAGGGGGAGGATGCCGTGCTGCGCTGCGACGCCGCCCTGCTGGAAAGGGCGCTGCTCCATGTGGTGCGCAACGCCCTGGATGTCGCGGCGGGGAAAACCCCCGTCGATTTTGATGTCCTCTGTTTCGGTGGCCGCATCCTGTTCATGGTGCAGGATCGGGGGCCGGGGGTCAGACCGGAGGACGCGAAACGAATCTTTGAACCTTTTTTCAGCACCAAAGCCAAAGGAACGGGCCTGGGCCTGGCCATCGCCAGGGAGGTGGTGACCGCCCATGGCGGCAACATCCGCGTCGGCAACCGTCCCGAGGGGGGCGCCTGTTTTTCCGTGCGCGTGCCCCTGTCCGGCGCCTTGCCGCAGGCCGGGGAAGAAACCGCGGACGCTGCGGAGCCGACCCCGCGCCCCGGTGCTTCCTTATCGCCAGAGGAGAAAAATGTCCAAGATACTGATAGTTGACGACGAAGCCAAAATCCGCACCATTCTCAAGATCATTCTGGGGAGCGCCGGCCATCAGCTCCTTGAGGCGGAAAACGGCCGCGACGCTTTGTCGCTTCTGGAAAATGAAGGCGCCGATCTGGTCATCTCCGATATCCGCATGGAGGGGATGACGGGACTGGAAATGCTCACCGCCATCCGTGAAAAGGAACTCGGCTGCCCGGTGGTGTTCATCACTGCCTTCGCCACCTTTGAATCGGCGGTGGAGGCCCTGCGCCTGGGCGCCGTCGATTATCTGGTCAAACCTTTTGAGGAAAAGGATGTCCTGCTGGCGGTGGAGCGGGCTCTTGGCATGCGCCGGGTGCTGGCCGAGAACGTCCGTCTGCGCCAGGAGTTCGCCGCCAAAAAGGAGGGAGAGGGGGTTTTTCATTCACCGCTGATGCAAAAGGTGAAGGGGCTCGCCGAAAAGGTCGCCGCCACGGATGCCACCGTGCTGCTGACCGGTGAATCGGGAACCGGCAAGGAGGTGGTGGCGCGCTTCATCCACCAGGTTCGCCATAAGAAGGCGGAGCGTTTCGTCGCCCTCAACTGCGCCGCCATCCCTCCCAACCTTCTCGAGGCCGAGCTGTTCGGCCACGAAAGGGGCGCCTTCACCGGGGCGGAGAAGGCCCGCGCCGGCAAGTTCGAATTCGCCGCGGCGGGAACCCTGTTTCTCGACGAGATCGGCGAGATGCCTCTCGATGCCCAGGTCAAGCTGTTGCGCGCCATCCAGGAAAAAAGCATCCAGCGGGTCGGCGGAAACCAGGATATTCCCATCTCCTGCCGCCTCGTCTGCGCCACCAACAGGGATCTGCTGCGGCGCGTGCGGGAAGGGGCCTTCCGCGAGGATCTCTATTACCGGCTGGCCGTCTTTCCCATCCATATTCCTCCGTTGCGTGAGCGCCGCGAGGATATCGCGCCGCTGGTCGGCCACTGCGTCTGCAGGCTGGGCCGGCGCCCGCAAGGCGAGGTGCTCACCGGCGCCGCCCAGCGTCTGCTGGAGGAATACCCCTGGCCGGGCAATGTCCGCGAACTGTTCAATTCCGTAGAGCGGGCGCTGATCCTCAAGGAGGGGGAGTTGCCCCTGAACCTGGATGATTTCGCCGGTCTGAGCCTGAGCCCTGGTTCCCGGCCGCAAGGGGGCGAACCGTTCCGCATCCCCCCTTCGGGAATCGATTACGAGGAGCTGCAGCGCAGCATCGTCCGCCAGGCCCTCCAGCTGACCCAGGGCAACCAGAGTTCGGCGGCCCGCCTGCTGCGGGTCAGCCGCACCCGTTTTCGCACGCTGCTGGGGCTTCTGGAGGATAACCAGAAGGAAGGGGCGAGATATATCGTCATCCGCCGCAACCCAAAAGAGTAGGGGCGGCCCCCTGCGGCTGTCCATGAAGTTTTCCCACGGAGCGCCATGAGGCCCATGCCATTCATCCCGATCCTTCAGCGACTTTTCTGTCTGCTTCTGCCGGTCCTTTGCCTCGGCGGGCCGGCCGGCGCCCAGGAACCCGCCGGCGTGGCCGAGGAAACCATGCTGATGTTCGTCGGCGAGGAAAAACCGGTGACCACCGTGGCTTCGCGCACCCCCGAATCCCCCACCACCGCTCCGGCCATGGTCACCGTCATCGGCCGGGACGAGATCCGGCGCGGCGGCTACCGCACCCTTGCCGAACTGCTCCAGTGGCAGGGCGGCTTCTTCATGGCCCCTGGGGGGCGCGGTACCATTCCCTATCTGCGCGGCCAGCGGGACGGCATTCTCTTTCTCTACGACGGCGTGCCCATGACCACCGACGTGACCAAAAGCTTCGCCCCCCTCGACCGGGAGATTTCCCTCGACGGGGTGGAGCGGGTCGAGATCGTGCGCGGCCCCGGTTCGGTGCTGTGGGGGCCGGATGCCTTTGCCGGGGTGGTCAACATCGTTCCCCTGGGCGGCGGCCGCCAACCCGGCCTGGAGGCCGGCATTGCCGCGGGGACGGAGCGTCTGCTGACGGGAAACCTGCGCTATGGCGTCAACCGCGGCCGCTGGGACGCCTCTGTTTTCGCCTCGGCGGCGAGCGAGCGCTACCACCTTGCCGATTACACCGGCTATGACGGTTCCGGGCGCAGCGACAACGAAGACCTCAAATCCTCCCGCTACGGCGAGGGGGTGGCCACCTTCAACTACGGCGACTGGTTCCGCCTGACCGGGCGCTGGTCCGATTTCACCCGCCGCTACACCATGGGCAGCATCGATGACGACATCCGCTGGGAGGGCAACAAGCAGGCCCCGGTCAATCTGCTCAAGGCCACCCTGAGCAAGGTGGCCGGGCCGAGCCATTTCACCCTCACCGGTTTCTACCAGGAGACCGATTACCAGGTCCGCGACGCCGATTTCGAACGCCGTCAGCGCAACCGTGTAGGTCACATCGAACTGCTCTACGACCGCCGTTTCCTCAAGTACGGTCTGTTTACCGCCGGCGCTTCCTGGCGGCGCAACGATGTGGACGGCGCTGTCGTCCGGGACGGCTTCCTCCCCGATTTCCTGTCTCCCAAGGAACCGCTGTTCATTTCCGAACTGGAGCAGGCCAGTTTCGACAACAGCCTGACCTCGATCTTTTCCCAGGTCCGTTATCAATGGGGCAAATCCCAGTGGTGGGCCGGCCTCCGTTACGACGACCACAGCCAATACGATTCCACCCTGAGCTACAGTGTCGGCTTCTACCGCCCCCTGGGCGCCGATTTTCACCTCAAGACCACCTTCGGCAACGCCTTCCGCAGTCCCTATTCGAGCCAGCTTTTCGCCAACCAGAGCTTCGAGCCAGAAGCGATCCGCACGCTCAGCGCCCAACTGGCGTGGGATCCGGGGCGCGGCCGCCGCGCCGAGCTGACCCTCTTCCACAGTCATCTGGAGAACCATCGGGTGGAGGATGCCTACGGCGGCTTGTCGGCCACCGCCTCCCGCGACAGCTATGGCCTGGAGCTGACCGCCCAGGCCGAGGTGGCGCCGTTTTTGCGTCTTTTCGGCGGCCTCTCCCTGCTGGGGGGGAACGACGGAGGGGAGGATTTCCGGGTTTTGCGCTATTCCTTCGCCCGTCCCGACGGCACCGAGGTGCGGATCTACGATGAATGGAGCGAGCCGATCGACCGCGGGCCCCGGTGGATGGCCAACGTGGGCGTCGAGGGGCGCTTGGGGCCGGGTCATACCCTGCGCGTCGGCGCCCGCGCCGGCGGCGGCGTCCCCTACAGCTTTGAAAAAGGGACGGTCGAGGGGCAATATCATCAGCCCCTGCTTATCGACCTGACTTACTGCCGCCCCGGTTTCTTCAAGGATCGGGACAGTTTCACCCTGCACATCACCAACCTCCTGGATCAGGACTATGATGTCCCCGATCTCTACGGCCCGACGGAAGGACCGCCCCTGGAGGCCATGGTGATATGGCGTTGGCATTTCCGCTGACGGAAGGCGGGTGGAAACAGGGCTGGTTGATATCGACCACGGATGGTTGAATTTAACCACCCCGACGGGCAAAAAGTCCACCGCGGCGCCTCCGGAATTTTTTCCGCCGATGGACAAAGCGTCTGTTTCATCGCTACTTAGGCAGACCAAAAACCTATATCCCCGATTTGGCCTGGTTATTGCTAGTAAAACAATGCCAGCCCTTGGATTGGGCAAGTTGATGGACGGGAAATAAAAGGGAAAATGGGCCGAATTCTTCACAATAGCCGGCGTCTCGTGGCCGGAACGCTGGCAGCGGTTCTCCTCGGCATGTTCTTTTGCGCCGCGGCGGGCGCCGAGGAGGTCGCGGATCGCGAGGAACTTCTGCGCCGTCAGGCCTATCTCTTCTGGCAGCGGATCAACGAGGCGCGGCGCGACCCCAGGGCGGTTCTCGAGCGTCTGGCCATCCCCGAAGAGCAGGCCCGCACGGTCCTGGGCGAAGATTCCTGGCTGCTCGAATCCGGCCTGCGTCCCCTCGCCTGGGACGGTTCCCTGACCGCCGCCGCCGCCGCCCACGGCCGCGACATGGTCACCCGCCTCTACTACAGCCATCTGTCGCCGGAAGGCCTGGGGCCGCGGGAGCGGATGCACGCCCAGGGATACCTGGCCATCCACGCCGAGGAGACGCTCGGCATGTTGGTTTTCGTCAACCCGGTCAGCCTGGAGGAGTCCCTCGACGTGATGGTCGACTACATGCTGCGGGATGAACTGACCGGCACTCCCGGAGTGGCGCGCAACGTTTTTTCCCCGCGCCTGACGGAAATGGGGCTTTCCTTTTTGGCCGAGAGCGTCCAGGAACTGGCCGGACAGCCCTATCTTTACCTGGTCGTGGCCGACTTCGCCAAGCCGGTCATTCCCCGCGGCTTCATCGTCGGCCGCCTCGATCCCGGGCACATGGCCGGGCAGCGATATTTCGCCACCGGCGAGATTGAGATGATCCCCCTGCTCCCCGGCGGCAGCTTCCAGGTCCCCTATCCGCAAGGGGGCTGCGAGGTCGGCGCCGTTGACGACCAGTGGCGGATCCTGAACGTCAAAACCGTCTACGACATGGACAACTACCTCAACCACCATGTCGACCTGAGGGTGAGCCCCTGACCGGGGCGGTTGCCTGTCGGGGGAAAATGGATTATCCTTGGCGCGCGGCGCCGGGGCACGGAAAAACTTAACATGAGGATTCGGCATCGGGCCGATGGGTTTTTTTGCAGCGGCGGCCGGCCGTGGGGGCGGCCGCCAACGTTAACTGTCAAAACAGGAGGAAAAAAGCATGGCAATCACACCTGAACAGGCAACACAGATTCTGCAACTGTCGGTGGCGATGTTTGACGCCGCTCCGGGGGTTGTCCTCGGGGAGCAGATGGCATCCATCGTCAACTCGGGGAAAAGCATCGAAGAACTCGCCGCGATCATGGATGACACCACCTATTTCACCGAGGGCATGGGTTATTACCCCAACCTCATGACCGACCAGCAGTTCGCCGAGAAATTCCTCGACACTCTGGTCGGCGATCTCGTCTCCGCCGACAACAAGGCCTGGGTCGTCGACGAACTGGTGAATTGGATTCAGGCATCCAGCCGCGGCGAAGCGATCTGGTACGCCGCTGAGATCCTTGCCAGCGTCCCGGAAAGCGACCCCAATTTCGGCGCCGCCGCCGCCCAGTTCAACAACAAGGTTGAAGTAGCCACCTATTACACCCTGGA
>JAAYDE010000123.1 GCA_012729375.1 Deltaproteobacteria bacterium
GTTCCGGGGTTCGCCCCGCCTGTTGTTTGCGCCGCCGGAACCGGCGGATTTGAAAAAGTGACAAAAATTTGATAGAAAAATCCTTTCAACAGAAAACTTCTAGTCAAAAAATCGACACACTTCTTCAAATTTTTAACCATTTCAAGGAGAAAAAATGGTTCTGGAATTGAAGGAAATCTGGACTAAGCTCAATCTTATCGGCGGTGAATACGCCTGGATCACCCAGGTCTTCATTGTGGTCTTTGTTTCTCTGCTGATTGCGGCGGCCCAGAAAACCATTTTCAACAGGCTTCACCAACGTTTGCTGAAAACCGCCACCTTCTGGGATGACGCCTTGGTGGACGCTTTGCGGCGGCCGGCCACGGTTTTTATCTGGATCGTGGGCATTGCTTTCGCCGCCCGCATTATGGGCAAGGAAACCTCCACCCCCCTGTTCGAAGCGGCCGAGCCCCTCCGCGATGTCGGCGTGGTGGTTTGCATAGCCTGGTTCCTTGTCCGCCTGATCAAAAGAGCGCAAGCCAACATCATCGTCCAACGCCGCAAGAAGGGAGAAAACATCGATGTGACCACCGCCGATGCGATCAGCAAGCTGTTACGCGTTTCGGTGATCATCACTTCCATTCTGGTTACCCTGCAGACCCTTGGTTTCAGCGTCTCCGGAGTGTTGGCCTTCGGTGGGGTCGGCGGTATCGCCGTCGGTTTCGCGGCACGGGATCTGCTGGCCAATTTCTTCGGTGGTCTCATGATTTACCTGGATCGGCCTTTCGCCGTCGGTGACTGGGTTCGTTCCCCCGATCGTGAAATCGAGGGAACGGTGGAGGATATCGGCTGGCGGCTGACCCGGATCAGAACCTTCGACAAGCGTCCTCTGTATGTTCCCAACGCCACCTTCGCCACCATATCCCTGGAAAACCCTTCCCGCATGACCAACCGCCGCATTCATGAGACCATCGGCGTCCGTTATGATGACGTGAGGGAGCTCCGGCCGATCCTTGCCGATGTGCGGGAGATGCTCGGCAAACATGAGGAAATCGACCAGAGTCAGCTGACCATGGTCTATTTCAACAAATATGCGGCCTCGTCCCTCGATTTTTTTGTCTATTGTTTTACCCGGACCAAGGTGTGGAGCGAGTTTCACCGCGTCAAAGAGGATGTTCTTTTCCGCATCATGGATATCATCCTGGCCCACGGGGCGGAAGTCGCTTTGCCGACATCGACCATTCATGTTCCCGACGGTATCGAAAGGAACGGAGCCCGTTATCCCCTGCCTGAACAAGCTGCCGTGCCTCAGCCGGAGGAGGGGGAGATATCCTGACAGGAGCCGGCTGCCGAGCCGTTAAAAATAGGTTTTGCGGAATGTGCCTGGCCTGACCATTGCATCTTAAGTTTGCCGATGCTGTCCGCCGCCGTTCTTCCCGCAGCTACGCCCATGGGGGTAAAACAGCCGTATCCGCTCCCAGTTTTCGCCATCCACGATAAATGGTAAAGACTTTTTGGTCGGCCTGGTATTGCCTACCACCTTGTGGATAATCATTATTATCTTCTTTCTTTTAAACGCCGGGAGACGGATAATCCGCCGGGGTTTGTCATCTGAACGCTGTCCATGCTTTCATCAGCAAGATGGCCGACAGCGGGGTTGCCTGATATTTCGAAACCTGGCCCTTTTCAAGGAGACCAACATGACCAGAACTTTGATGCTCTTCTTTTTTTTGACGATCCTGCCCGGCCTTGCAAGTGCGGGAGATATGCCCATAGGAACCACCAAGAATGTCAAGGGTGAGGTGGTTATCTGTCGCAACGACCACGAGATTCCCGTGGAAGTCGGCACACGGCTCTACCGGAACGACAGAATACGCACCGGCCACGACAGTACGGTGGGGGTGATTTTCGAGGACAACACGGTTTTGTCCCTGGGCCCGAAAACGGAGCTGGTCATCGATGAATATGTGTTCGCCCCAGAAAAAGGGCTGCTGTCGATGTTTATCCGGATGATCAAAGGGACGGCCTCCTATCTGTCCGGCATCATCGGCCAGCAGTCCCCGGAGTCGGTGCGGTTCCAGCTTCCCGATGCCACCATCGCCCTGCGCGGAACGCAATTTCTGGTCAAGGTGGAGGAAGAAGAAAAGCATAACTGGTCCGGGGTCTACGCCGGACTTTTCGGGGGGCACTCGTGGATGAAACTGAAATATCATGAGCCGGGTTTGGGCGGGCTGGACCGCAACCCGACCATTGACGGCGGTGTCGGCGGTTTCTTCTTTGGTTTCAACCGCCACGCCGGCGGCGTGGTTTTCGGTCTCGAGGTGGATGGCGGGGTGGGCAACCTCGGCGAAGGCGCCCATGCCGGAGGCAGGAACTCCTATGCCGCTTTCGACGTCGATTGGAACGGCCATTTGCGCGGGAAAATCGGCGTGCCTGTCGACAAAACCCTGCTCTACCTTGCCGGCGGCCTGGCCCTGGTCAAGGTGACCGTCGACGACACCGATCCCGGATGGGGTCAAGACGATGCCGTTCATCTGGGCTACAGCCTCGGGGCCGGCATCGAACATGCGTTGACCAAAAACCTGTGGGTACGCTTTGAATATCTCTTCGACGATTACGGCCGCAAGGATTACTCCGTCAGCGGTCCGTACACCTACAAGACGAAAGTCGATCTGGAGGCGAGCACCTTACGGGCCGGGATTTCCTACCGTTTCTAATGTCGCCCGGCCTTGCCGGCCTTCACCGGCAATGTGCTACCCTTGACTGGATTCATAATTAAAAAGGCATGAAACGGCATGGCAAAAAATATCATCCGTGTCCTCTTCGCAAGCGTGATTCTGCTTTCGGCCGGTTGCCAAACCCCTAAAAGCATGGTGGTGCTGATACCTGACCCCGACGGTGCGGTCGGCACACTGGAAGTGATCAACGAGGCCGGCAACCAGATCCTGTCAGGGGCCAATCAAGCGGTGCGGATCAAGGACCGCAGCACCAGACCGAGTGAAGCCGTTGCCCTCAGCGGCGACAAAATCCGCGCCACCTTTGCCGATGCTCTGGCCGCGCGGCCACTGCCTCCGGAAAAATTCATTCTTTATTTCAAGGCGGATTCCCATGAATTGGTTGCGGATTCTTCCGCCCTCCTGCCGCAAATCATTCAGGCCATCAGCAAACGGGGGGCCACCGAAATCGCCGTTTCGGGCCACACCGACAAGGTTGGCGCCCAGGATTATAATTACCGGTTGTCCCTGGAGAGGGCCCGGGAGGTTTTTGCTGTTTTGGTGGCCAATGGTGCCGTTGCCGAGAATATCACCGTCACTTCCCACGGTGAGGGGAATCCCTTGGTCAAAACAGCGGATGAAGTGGCGGAGCCGAGAAATCGACGGGTTGAAGTGGTGGTGAAATAGCTTCCTCCCCACTCATCGGCAGGTTGTTCTTATGGCGGCAAAAGATAAAAAATCCGGGTCTTGCGATTTCGGACCCTTTATCGGCAACAAAAGATCCGAAAGCCGCCACATTCTCATCTGGGGAATTTTATCCACCCTTCTTTTGGGCCTTCTTTTCGTATTTTATCCCTCCCTGTTACAGCCTTTCGAGTGGCTATACCATGACCTGCTTCTGAAGCGATTTCCGGGCAACCGCGCCGGCGATCGCCTGGTCATCGTCGATCTGGATGAAAAGAGCCTCAACCGTTATGGCCAATGGCCTTGGCCTCGTTACCGGGTGGCCGAACTTTTCTCCAGAATCAATGCCATGCAACCGGCCGTCATCGGTATCGACGCGCTCTTTCCGGAGCCCGACCACACTTCGGCGGTACCTGTTGTGAAAGAACCCGGTGGGGCTTTTCGACTGGCTCCTGACTTGGACCGGCTGCCCCGACCATTGACCAATAACGATTTGTTCCTGGCCGAGGTTCTCGGCCAGGGGCCTTTCGTGCTGGGCAACAAATTCCATTTCAACACCTTTGAAAAAAGTTCCGAAACCTGCGTTCTTCATCCGGTGAAGGTTTCAACCCTCAGTCAAGGAGGAAAAGGGGAGGGAAATCTGCGCCTCCCTGAAGGCGAAGGGGTTTTGTGTAACCTGCCGGTGCTGGCGGAACGGGCTCAGGCTTCGGGATTCCTGAATTTCAGTCCCGATCCGGACGGCATGATGCGTCGCCTGCCGCTGCTGATCCAGTATCAAGGAGAGGTTTTTACCGGCCTGGGCCTTGCCATGGTGATGAAACTCCAGGGGATAGACCATCTGATCCTGAAAATGGAGGCGAACCGTCTCCACGCCGTCCACTACAAAGACACCTCAATCCCTGTTGACCGCTTTGGGCAACTGTTGGTCAAATTCCGCGGCCTGCAGCGCAGTTTTCAATACGTATCGGCGGCAGACATCCTCGCCGGCCAGGTGTCCGCGGAGCGTCTGCGGGGGCGCCTGGTTCTTTTCGGGGCCTCGGCCAGCAGCTTGCGGGAATTGCGCACCACTCCCTTCGATCCCATATTCCCGGGGGTGGAGGCCCACGCCACGGTCATCGACAACCTGTTGGCCGGTGATTTCATCTCCGTACCCGCCTGGTCCACCGGATTGGTGCTGCTGTTAATCTTGACCCTGGGTTTGCTGCTGAGCACGGCGATCGCCTTTTTCCCTGCCTCTATCTGTTTCCTGACCCTTGTCCTGTCGACAATGGGGCTTGCCCTGTTGACGCGGCAGGCTTTTTACGGCATGGGTTTTTTCATCGGAACAGCCTATCCTATTGCCGCCCTTGTGGTAATATACCTGTTTCTGACCCTGTTAAAATTTCGCCTGGAAGAAAAGAAAGTTCTTTATGGGATGCGGGAATTGCTCCTCACCCAGGACAGAACCATTGAAACCATGGCCAGTTTGACGGAATACCGCAGCCACGAAACCGGGGATCATATCAACCGTACCAAAAGGTACATAAAACTCCTGGCTGAGCGGGCTCGCCATCGCAAAAAATACAAGCCGCTCTTAACCGATTCGTACATTGATCTGCTGGTCAAGGCCGCCAGTTTGCACGATATCGGCAAGGTGGTAACCCCAGATAACATTCTTCTCAAGCCCGGTCCTTTGAACAGTGATGAACTTGAGACCATGAGGGCTCACACGGTTATCGGCAGAGATGTCCTCCAGTCTTCCACTCACAAACTCGGCAACCATTATTTCCTGACCATGGCTGCGGAGATCGCCTACACCCATCATGAAAAATGGGACGGTTCAGGCTATCCTCAGGGCTTGCAAGGAGAGGCCATCCCCGTCAGCGGGCGACTGATGGCGCTGGTCGATGTCTATGATGCCTTGACCAGCAAAAGGGTCTATAAAAAGAATTTGTCCCACGAGGTAGCCTTTGATTACATAAAAAACAGCAAAGGCTCTCATTTTGACCCCGATCTGGTCGATGCCTTTTTGGAAATCCATGAACAGTTCAGGGATATCGCTCAGGATTTTGGTGATAGTTAAAGGCGCCGGCGGTGAATCTCGCAGTGAGGACCTGAAAAACATACCAGACCCGGATCTTTATGCTGACTCCTTCGCTGATCTGCCCCGTCCGCAACTGCGCCTGTCGTCTTGAATTGGGACCGTGGGGTGCCCGCTGCGAGCGTGGCCACTGCTTTGACCGCGCCCGCAGCGGCTATGTCAATCTGCTCCAGCCTCAGGACCGGCGTTCTTCCACTCCCGGGGATTCCCGCGCCGCCGTGCGGGCGCGGCAGCGGGTGCTGGATGGGGGACTGGCGTCGGTTCTGCGTCGGGTGCTGCTGCAGGCGGTCGGCGACTGCCGGGGGAAAATGGCCGGGAGTGAAGTCTCCGGTCTTTCGTCCGTTCTCGATGTAGGGTGCGGCTGCGGATATTTTCTCGCTGCCGTGTGCCGTGAATTTGCTGCCGAGGGGTGGGGGGTGGATCTGTCCTCCGCCGCTGTCGATGCGGCGGCGCGGCGCTATCCTGATTGCCGCTGGCTGGTCGTGAACGCCGACCGCTCCCTGCCTTTCGCCGATGCCGGTTTCGATCTTCTGCTGACCATCACTTCGCGCAAGAATCCAGCGGAATTCCGTCGTGTTCTGCGTCCCGGCGGGCGGCTGATCGCCGTGGTTTCCGGAGAGGAAGATCTGGCCGAACTGCGGGAACGGATTCTGGGGGAGGCCCTGGCCGTCGATCGTGTTGCCGGCACCGTGGAGCTTTTTCGGGGGATGTTCGATCTGGAAAACGAGTATCTGGCCCGCGACCGCCTGTTTTTGGAACGGCCCGCGTTGGCGGATCTGCTGATTTCCAGTTACCGCGGCGCCCGCCGTCGCCCCCAGGAAAAATTGGCGCGCATCGACGCCATGGAGGTGACGTTGAGCCACCGGCTGCTGATGTTTCGTCTCGCGGAAGGCACAACTTATAAGTGACGGCCGCTTGGCATTTGGTAACCTGTGGCTGATATTTGGGAAAAAACCGGGCGTCGTTTTTTTGATGGTGGGCTGTGCGGCACAAAAGAAATTGGTTTGCCGCCGCAACCTCCGAGCGGCTGGAACAAGAAAAGCCCCCGGTTTCGGCCAAGGGGGCTTTTCTTGCCTTGAAGGCAGGTTTTTGCGGGGCGTCCCTCCATCCTCTCCACCCGGCAAAGGGGGATGACCGAAGGTTTCGGTGATCTCCCCCGTCACCTTCGGGACAGGGTTCAGATGCCCCGGAAGAGAGAGGTTATTCGTCGTAGCTGACCAGCTTCCAGTTGACGGCCATGAAGTTCTGCGGGGGCATTTTGGCGCCTTTTTTGATTTTCTTCTGTTTGCTGGTACCTTTGTCGGTTTCCCAGGTTCCGCTTTCAGGACAGATGTCACCTGTTTTCACGACTGTTCCGAGTGCTGCCTTTTCCAATTTCAATCCTCCTTTGTCAGTGGGTTAACGAATACCGGGCAAATCGCCGACTGTAGCGCGGTTTACCCAATGCCCCATATCCTAAAACGATTATTGGTGGATTTCAAGATGTTAATCGGAGGATTTTTGCCGGTATTGGGATTGCGGGGAGAAAAGTCTGTCCATGTAAAAATGATGAATGATTTAACCGAAGACACTGCTGAAACATTTGTTATTATAATCAAATTACGAGTATTTTCGAAGGTGTTTTGCGGCTGCGTTTATGTTCTGTCCGGAAGTGGCAATCTTAAACCCTGTTCCACTGCGGTCTCTTTTGACAACTTCTGGGGGGGGCATTGGCCCTCCCGACCCGGCGATCTGATGCCTGCGGCACAGGGGCTGAAAACCAAGGAGGACGACATGTACTGGTATCTGGAAGTAATGAGGAAGTTTGCCGAATTCCAGGGACGGTCACGGCCGATGGAATACTGGATGTTCTTTCTGGTCAACCTTCTCATCGCCATCGGGCTGCGCCTTGTGGAGGGTCTTCTGGGCAGCCCCGGCGTGGTCGGGGCCCTTTACAGCCTGATCGTCCTCGTGCCCGGCATCGCCGTCTCGGTGCGCCGGCTTCACGATACCGGGCGCAGCGGCTGGTGGCTGCTGATCGGTTTTATTCCGCTGCTGGGGGCCATCGTCCTGCTCTTTTTTATGGCTCAGGAAGGACAGCCCGGCCCCAATCAATACGGGGCCGACCCCAAAAAAGCCACGGTTTGATTCGCCCCTGTGCTGTGGGCGCTTGCATCGTCAAGATTCTTTTCGGAAACCGCTTTCCGCCATGGAGCCGCCCATGAAAAAGTCCGCCGACGAAATTCCTTCCCAAAACAGCGTCGGCAACCGTCTCGGCGCCGAAAAAAGTCCTTACCTTCTGCAGCATGCCGGCAACCCCGTGCATTGGTGGCCCTGGTGCCGGGAGGCCTTCGACCGGGCGCGCCGGGAGGACAAGCCGGTTTTCCTTTCCATCGGCTATGCCACCTGCCACTGGTGTCATGTCATGGCGGAGGAATCCTTCGCCGACGACGAGGTTGCGGCTTTTCTGAACACCCATTTCATCGCCGTCAAGGTCGACAGGGAGGAGCGCCCCGATATCGACGCCCTCTACATGAACGCCTGCCAGTTGATGACGGGCGGAGGAGGGTGGCCCCTGAACCTGCTCCTGACGGCAGATAAAAAACCCTTTTATGCGGCCACCTATATGCCACGGAACCCTTCCCGCGGCCATCCGGGAATTATTCCTCTGCTGACCCGCATCATCGCTCTGTGGAAGGAAGACAGGGCCAAAATCGAGGAGAACGGCGATCTGGTGTGCCGCCATCTCAGGGAGTTCGAAGGGCCCAAGGAGGCTGCCAGTGCCCTCAGCGACGAGCCGCTGCACATCGCTCTGCGGAACTACTCGAAGGACTTTGACCCGGGAAACGGCGGCTTCGGCGGCGCTCCCAAATTCCCCCTGGCGCTCAATCTGATGCTGCTGCTCAGGCTGCACCAACGGTACGGAGATAAAAACGCCCTGGCCATGGTCTCCACAACCCTGGCCCGTATCCGCGCCGGCGGGATATACGATCAGCTCGGTTTCGGCATTCACCGCTACGCGGTGGATGGGGCCTGGCGGATTCCCCATTTCGAGAAGATGCTCTACGACCAGGCCCTTTTCGCCATTACCTGCATGGAGACCTATCAGGCGACAGGAGATGCCGCTTGCGCCGCAATGGCGGCGGAAACCCTTGCCTACGCCAAGACCTCTCTGCGGCATCCCGGCGGCGCTTTTTACTGCGGGGAGGATGCCGATTCGGAAGGGGCCGAAGGAACTTTCTATCTCTGGGACAAGGAGGAGATCCTTGCCCTGCTCGGAGGCGCCGAAGGGGAGCGCTTCTGCCGCCTGATGGGGGTTTCCGCCGGGGGGAATTTCGACGGCCGCAACATCCTCTACCGGGCCGAAGCCTGGCCCCTGCCGGATCAGGAGCGGGACTTTCTGGAAGATTGCCGGAAAAAACTTCTCGAATATCGCTCCCGGCGGGTGCGCCCTTTTCTCGATGACAAGATCCTTACATCCTGGAATGGCCTGATGATCGCCGCCCTGGCCAAGGCCGGGGCGGTTCTGGGAGAAGCCGGTTATATTGAAACCGCCCGCCAGGCCGCCGATTTCATCCTGACCCATCTCTACGACCAGGAAAAATCCCGCCTGCTCCGGCGCTGGCGCGAAGGGGATGCGGCCATCCCCGGATTTTTGGAGGATTACAGCTTTTTCTGCTGGGGACTCATAGAGCTTTATATGGCCTGCCTGGAGCCCCTATATCTGGACAAGGCGCTGAGTCTCACTCTGGAAATGTCAACCCTGTTCGGGGACGGCGAAGGAGGATTTTTTGACACCGGCAGCGACGGGGAAACGATCCTGACCCGGGGACGGCATCTTCAGGACGGGGCTCTTCCCGCCGGCAATTCGGCGGCCGTTTATAACCTGCTGCGGTTGGGGGAACTGGCCGGGCATCGCGAAATGGCCGCCGAGGGGACTCGTGCCGTCTCCCGTCTTTTCAATGAAATGGCGCATCTGCCCTTGGCCTTTCCCTTGCTCCTTTGCGCCCTGGATTGGTTCCTCGGCCCCACGTCCGCCGTGACCCTGAGGGCGGAAAGCCCGGCGGCGGCAGCCTCTTTGCTTCGAAGCTATCACAGCGTCTTCCTGCCCCGATCCACCCTTGCCCTGCACCGGTCCGGCCCTTCCGCAAAGGCCCGCCCGGCAACCGCTCAGGTCTGCCGGGCGGGGACCTGTCATCTGCCGACCACTGACGGCGCGGTCATGGTGGCGCAGCTTAACGGGACTGCCCACCGCGACCCCGTCGACGGCGGCTGAATACGTTGTCCGGCGGCGCTCCGTTGCAGGAAGGCAAATCCCCGGTCAGTGATTGCCGACATGTCCCCATTGACTTGTTTTTATATTTTAGTTTCAAAAAGGTACTCGTTGCCCGCGGCAATGAGGTTGAGAGCGGAGCCGGCCTTGAACCAGTCGATCTGGTTCTGGTTGTAGGTGTGATAAAGACGAATCGCCTCGCTGGTGCCATCACCGTGAAGGATCGTCAGGGTCAGCGGCAGGCCGGGGGCGATTCCGGAAACGTTGATGGTGACCCGGTCGTCTTCGCGCAGGCGCTGGTAATCCGCCGCCTCGGCAAAGGTGAGAGCCAGCATCCCTTGTTTTTTCAGGTTGGTTTCGTGGATGCGGGCGAAACTTTTGGCAATCACCGCCTTGCCTCCCAAAAAGCGCGGCTCCATGGCGGCGTGCTCACGGCTGGATCCCTCGCCGTAGTTCTCCTCGCCGATCACTACCCAGCCGGCGCCGCGGTTTTTGTAGTCGCGGGCCACCCGGTGGGGCAGGTCGTAACTGCCGGTGAAGAGGTTTTTGACCTTGCCCGCCTCATCGGTGTAGGCGTTGACCGCCCCCAGGAAAAGATTGGTGCTGATGTTGTCGAGATGGCCGCGGAACCTGAGCCACGGCCCGGCCATGGAGATATGGTCGGTGGTGCACTTGCCTTTGGCTTTGAGCAGGATGAGGAGGTTTTGGAAATCCCTGCCGTCCCATGGGGCGAAGGGCTCAAGGATCTGGATGCGCTTGCTGCCGGGCTCTATGGTGACCTTGACGGAGGAATCGGCGGGGACGGAAATCAGTCCTTCCTTTTCATCGGCCATGCCGCGGGGGGGCAGTTCGCTCCCCTGGGGCGGCTCGAGGCGGACCTTTTCGCCTTTGTCGTTGACCAGCTTGTCGGTTGCCGGATCGAAGGTCAACCGGCCGGCGATGGCGAGCAGGATCACGGTTTCCGGGCTGCCGACGAAATTTCGGGTTTCCGGGTTGCCGTCGGTACGCTTGGCGAAGTTGCGGTTGTAGGAGGAGACAACGGTGTTGTTCTCCCCCATTTTGATGTCGGCCCGCTTCCACATGCCGATACAGGGGCCGCAGGCGTTGGCCAAAATGGTGCCACCCAGTTCTTTCAGAACCTGGAGTTGGCCGTCCTGGGCAATCGTTTTGTGGATGCGCGCCGAGCCGGGGTTGATGAACAGGGGGCTTGCCGCCTTCAGGCCCTTGGCCAGGGCCTGGCGGGCAATGGAGGCGCAGCGGTCGAGATCCTCGTAGCTGGCGTTGGTGCAACTGCCCACCAGCGCCGCGCTTATCTTTTCCGGGTAGCGGTGCTCGGCCACGGCTTCTTTCATCCGCGACAGGGGCCGGGCCAGATCGGGGGTGAACGGGCCGTTGAGGTGCGGTTCCAGCCGGTCCAGATCGATGTCGATCACCTTGTCGAAGTATCTTTCCGGAGCGGCGAGGACCTCGGCGTCAGCCCGCAGGGATTCCTGCCGGCGCTCCGTTACTTCGGCCAATTCCTTGCGGCCGGTGCATTTCAGGTAGTCGCCCATTTTTTCATCGTAGGGGAAGATGGAGCAGGTGGCACCGATTTCGGCCCCCATGTTGGCGATGGTCGCCTTGCCGGTACAGGAGATGGTTGCCGCGCCGGGGCCGAAATATTCGATGATGGCGCCGGTCCCGCCGTTGACGGTGAGTAGGCCGGCCAGTTTGAGGATGACGTCCTTGGGCGAGGCCCAGCCCCGAATCCGGCCGCTCAGGCGCACCCCGATCAAGCGTGGCCATTTCAGCTCCCAGCCCATGCCGCTCATGACATCGACGGCATCGGCCCCGCCCACGCCGACGGCGACCATGCCGAGACCGCCGGCATTGGGGGTGTGGGAGTCGGTGCCGATCATCATGCCGCCGGGAAAGGCGTATTCTTCGAGTACCACCTGATGGATGATGCCGGCCCCCGGTTTCCAGAAATCCATACCGTAGCGGCGCCCGGCGGTTTCCAGAAAGGCGTAGATCTCGCCGTTTTCAAGCAGCGCCCTGCCCAGGTCCGCGGCGGCGTTTTTCTCCGCTTCGACGAGGTGGTCGCAGTGGATGCTGGTGGGCACGGCCGTTGTCTTGCGGCCCGCGTTCATGAACTGGAGGATGGCCATCTGGGCGGTGGCGTCCTGCATGGCAACACGGTCGGGTTTCAGGTCGACGTAGTCGACGCCGCGTCGGTAGTCGTCGATTTGCGGATGCCAGGTGTGGCCGTATAGAACCTTTTCGGCAAAGGTCAGCGGTCGCCCCAGGGTGTTCCTGACCTGACACTGCCTGTCTTCGAAATGGCGATAAAAATTTTTCATAAGCTGCTCCTGCTGTGGGTAAAAGTGTTTTCCCGGTGAAAAAGTCTATCAGATCATGGAGAAAGGCGTTCCCGCACCGGTTTTAATGCAAAAAATAACATCGCCTTGTGTTGGTTGCGGGTGGATTTGCCTGGCCGTTTCACGAATGGGCGGAGCAAGGGGGAGACAAAGAGGCTCCGGAGATCAAAAAAAGGTTGTGTTTCATTCTTTTTTTCGTCCATGTTGACGAACCGGAGTTTAATGGCTATTTTATCCTATCTTTCCAGTACCGTTTCGAGGGATGTTGGGGCTTTGTTTCCGGCCCCGCCAGTCGCCTTGCTCCTGACAACTCTCTCCACCTTTGGCAAAAAGAGAACCCATGCTGCCACCCGACCTGACCCGCTGGATCATCAACGAAGAAACCAGGAACATCCTCTTTTTCGCGCAGCTCATCGAAGAGCTGCTGTTCAACTATTCCCTCGACATCTACAAGGTTCCCGCCTTCAACACCAAGATCCTGTGCAAGGAACTGCTGCAGATTACCGATGAAACCGATAATCCGGGATTCGACGCCGAGGATATCCGCCCCGTCATCGAAGAGTTGATCCAGGAGATTCAGGAGGATCCCGTCGTCGATGAGGTGTCGCCGAAGATCAAGAAACAGCTGGTCGAGATGCTGGCCGATTTTTCGGAAGGGGACCGGTTGCGGTCGCTGGTTTACCAGCTCTACGGTTTTTTCGAGACCAACTACATCGAGAGAATCGGCGATCTGCTGAAGGAAAAGATCGTCAACGGGGAGCGGGAAGCGGTGGTCAAAATGACCAAGGTTTTCCTCACCGAGCTGATCGATGTCGGTTATTCCCCGGAATACATCTTCTTCGAAAACAAGAGTTTTTTCTTTGACGACGCCGCGACGCGCAAAATCGAGGACTATTCGGTTCTGGACGATTTCCTGCGGAATTTTTCGTCGATTCCCAAATTCTGGAACGTGGTCTTTCGGACAGGCAAGGATTTCAAGCTGTTGCGGAACTTTCCAGAGCACATGAACGTCACCATGGCGTCGGAGAAACCCGATATCTCTTTTCCCGCGGAAGACAAAAACATCAGCATCTTTCTGGACCGGAATTTTAAACTGTCCCACTATCTGACCTTTGTGGACATCGAGGCTTTCGACGGTTTCAGCGCCCGCCAGATCGCCGAACAGAAGCTGCTCATGGTCGAGAAATTCTCCCGTTTCCATGTCCACCGGACGGATCTCGAATGGAGCCGCGCCGCCCTCGTCTACGATCTGGAAAAATCGACTTCGGGGATCTACGGAAAACCGGTTTCGGCGATCCTCAAGCGCCCCGATCACAACACGGCGCAGCTCTCCCGTTTGCTGCACAACACCATTGTCACCGTATTCAGCGACAAATTGGATGATGATTCCATCCAGCGGCTGTTGCGGGCCTTTCAGCGCCATGACCTGGCCATCAATTCCCCTTCTCCCGAAAGTCAGCTGCTGGAGCTCTGGTCGGCCGTCGAGATTCTTTTCCCGGCGCCCCGCAAGAAAGAAGACAACAGCGTTCAGATTATCGCCAACCTGGTTCATTACGCGAGCAAGGGCTATGCGGCCAAAGTCGCGGCGGATCTGATCAAATCGATCCGCAACGCGGAATCGCGAAAGGCGATGGAGGTTCTCGATTCGGTCCCGCAGGGGCACAACATCATTGAAAAATGCCTTCTGCTTGTCGCCGCCGACGCTTTTCGGCCGCAAAGGGAACAGCTCTGTGACTGCCTGGGAGACCACATCCTCCTGGTCGAGAGGATCCGCGCCCTGAACCGGGGCTTTGCCTCGGCCTCATCCTTCCAGGAGGTGATCGGCGCTTATTCCGTCGGTACTTCCTGGCAGATCCGAAGGATTCTGCGCGCCCTGGCCACCATGAGGGATTCGGGGAAAGGGGTCATTTCCATCAACAAGCTGGTGGAAAACCTGCACAGTTATCTCGACCGGGTCATCGACGTTCTTCTGGGGGAGATCGCCCGCAAGAGAGAAGCAACCAGCATCCTCGCCATCCATCGGGAGATCGCCGAAAAATCGGTCACCCATCTGGACATGCTGCGGCAGAGGAAGGACGAGCGCAGCACCCCCGAGAATTTCCGTTTCATCTTTTTCGGCAACAACGACTGACGACCGACAGCCGCAAAACCATTCCGGCGGATGGTCACGAAGCCCAGCAGCGCACCCAATGCCCTTCCTCCACCTCAGACAGCGGTGGAATCTTGCCTCCGCAGGGAGCGAAAGGGGATGGGCAATGATCCAGAAAGCTCTGCCCCGAGGAACCGATTTCATAGGCCATGGGGCGCAGCCGCTCCCGTCTTTTCCCCGGACGGGGGACGCATCGCAGCAGGCCCTGGGTGTAGGGATGTTGGGGATGGGCGTAGAGGGAGCGCACCGGCGCGTATTCCAGAATCAGGCCGGCGTTCATGATCGCCACCCGGTCGGCGGTTTGGGCCACCACTCCCAGATCATGGGATATGAGCAGGGTGGCCATCTTCCGCTCCCCCTTAAAACGGTCGAGGAGTTCCAGAATCTGCGCCTGGATGGTCACGTCCAGAGCGGTGGTCGGTTCGTCGGCGATGAGCAGATCGGGACGGCAGGCCAGCGCCATGGCGATCATCACCCGTTGCCTCATGCCGCCCGAGAGCTGATGGGGATAGTCTTGCAGCCGCCGCGAGGCGGAGGGAATGCCGACCTGGTGAAGGAGTTCTGCCGCTTCTTCCACGGCCTCTCTACGGTCTCTGGCCATATGGAGGCGGAGCACTTCGGCTATCTGCTCTCCCACCGCAAGGACCGGGTTCAGGGATGTGGTCGGTTCCTGGAAGATCATGGCGATGCGGTTGCCGCGGATGCGGCGCATTTCCTCCGCCGGGAGCAGGCGCAGGTCTTCGCCCTGGAAGCGGATCTCACCCTCGACGATTTTCCCCGGCGGTGAAATCAGCCGCAGAATGGAGAGGGCGGTCACCGATTTGCCGCAGCCCGATTCCCCCACCAGGGCCAGGCATTCCCCTTCGTCCACGGAAAACTCCACCCCCCGCACCGCTTTGATCAGTTCTCCGGCGGTGAAAAAATAGGTCATCAGGTTGCGGACATCCAGAAGCACCGGCCGTTCCTTCCCTTTTTGCAAACTGTTGAAAAAACAGATTATCACAATAAAAAGCCTGGATGGAAAAAAGAAGGCCCTGTTTCCCGGCCATGGCTTGCGGAAACGAAAAAGGGCGAAGCCCGCGGCCCCGCCCTTTGATCAGCTCCTGTTCTTTCCGATCGTCAGCGGTTGAATTCCCAACTCAGGTTGTCGATGGCATCGACGACCATTCCCGTACCTGTGGCGATAAGGAGAATGTCCTGGGCAACGCGCACGAAACGATGGTGGGAAGGCGCCGGTCCCAGCTGAACCAGAACCTGGGGCGGCAGATCGTGGTAAATCACCGTTCGCGGCAGGGGACGCCCAACCACCCAGGCCCGGGCCCGGGCCGGTTTCCTGGGCACACAGCCGTAACCTTTTCTGGCCAGCCCCGGCGGACAGTGGCCCTTCCGGTATTGGCCGGCATAGTAGTCATGGACGACGACACGGTGGTGATCGGTGAAGTAGTGGTGTTGGCCCCGGTAGACTCCCCGCTTTTGCCCTTTATAGTTATGGCCCGGCCTTTGTTGGTGGCCCTTTCCGTAATATCCGGGATTGTCGGTTTGGTGATGGTAACCGCTTCCCCGATGCGGGCCTCCCCCCGGGGGGGCTGCCAGGGCCGGAACGGCGGCGAGAAGCCCAGCCAACAAAACAGACACGGAAAAGGTCATCCCTAAGCTGAAACGTTTCATGGCACCCTCCATTTAAATTGTCATTCTGCCCCTATAATGCTTTATGGAGGGCATTCCGTTACAAAATATTTTTTGACCAGAAGCCCAAAAACAGAAACGATCGAAAAAACGGCCCAAAAATGGGCAGATGTATTTTGCCGGTCAATGTTCCGAGGCGTTGGAAGCCGCGTAGGATATGGCGCGCAGCGGGGATCCCCCGACAGCGGGCAGGTAGGTCCTTTCGTCGCGACTCTCTTCCGGCAGCAGGGAACGGTAGAGGTCCATCGTTTTCCAGGCGATCGTCCGCCAGGTGAACTGTTCCTCGACCCGTTTGCGTCCGGCCCGCCCCATACTTTTTGCTCTTGTTCTGTCGCGCAGAATGGCGTTGATCGCCTCCGCCAGGGTCCTGGGGTCGGCGGGGGGAACCAGATAACCGGTTTCACCGCAAACGACAACCTCGGGAATGCCGCCCACGGCGCTGGCGACCACCGGCTTCTCGCAGGCCATCGCCTCCAGGTTGATGATGCCGAAGGGCTCATAGATGGAGGGGCAGACAAAAAGGCGGGCATGGCTGTAGAGTTCCACGTACTCTTCTTCCCGCAGCAGTTCATTGATCCACAGCACCCGCGGCTGGCGGGCGACCAGGGCGGCGATCTCCCGTTCCACCTCCGGTGTGTCCGGGGCGCTGGTGCAGCATACCAGGGTGACCCCGGGATCCACCTGGTTCATGGCCTCGATGAGATGCTTCATCCCTTTCTGGCGGCTGGTGCGGCCGACAAAAAGGAGATAGTCCCTGGGAACCCCCCATGTCCGGCGGGTGGCGCGGGCGGCGCTGGGTTTCCAGACGGAGATGTCGATGCCGTTGTGGATGACGGCGATCCGTTCCGGCTCCACGTTGAAATGCTGCAGAATCTCGGCCCGCGAGTTCTGGCTGACGGCGATGATGCGGTCGGCGTTTTCGAGGGCGACCTTTTCCGCCCAGTTGGTGAGATGGTAGGAACGCCCCAGCTGTTCCTCTTTCCAGGGGCGCAGCGGCTCGAGGCTGTGGACCGTGGCCACGAAAGGGATATCGTAGAGCATCTTCGCCATGAATCCGGCGAGGGCGGCATACCAGGTGTGGGAATGGACCAGATCTGCGTCCATCCTGTCCCCGGCCATGGCCAGATTGGCCGAGAAGGTTCCGAGTACGCTGCTGAACTTCTCTTCCCATGAGCGCTCCCAGGGTTGATACCCTTTGACGCTGAGGTGCTGGCGGTGGTTTTCCTGGGTACCGATGCAGCGCACTTCCACATCCATCAGCGCAGCCAGTTGGGCGGCCAGGTTCTTTACGTGGACGCCGGCGCCGCCGTAAATGTGAGGGGGGTATTCCTTGGAGAGCAAAGTCACTTTCATGGCCGAATCTCCGCTTGAAAGGGGTTTTTCGGATTTTTTTCAGACCGGCTGGTGCAGAAGAGCTTTGCGCCGGGATCGACCGCGACGGCGAACCCCGGAGGGTGTGAGTCTGGAAATGTGGTTTAAGGGCGATACAGCGGCAAAGCGGTGCCGGGGGGTTGGAGAGAAACGATTCTACTCCAATGATACCAGTCAACCTCTCCTTGTAAAGAAAGACCACAAGGAAGACGGATAAGAAGGCGTCAAGACAGGGTTTTACCGACGGGGATCAGGGGTAGACGAGTTTTCCGCCCTGGAAGATCAGAAAAGCGAGCAGCCATCCCAAGACCAGGGTGTAGGCGACGGTGAAGAGGGCCCAGAACCAGGAATTGGTCTCCTTGCGCACCGCCCCGATGGTGGCGATGCAGGGGATGTAGACCAGGCTCAGAACCATGAAGGCGAGGGCGCTGACGGGGGTGAACTGGGCGGCGATGGCTCCGGAAAGGGTTTCCTCGCCGGCGCCGTAGAGAGTGCCCAGGGTGCCGACCACGATCTCTTTGGCGAGGATGCCGAAGACCAGGGCCACCGCGGCCTGCCAGAAGCCGAAGCCGACCGGTTCCAGCAGCGGGGCGAAGAGGGAGCCGATGCGGCCGACGATGCTTTCCTGACTGGCGTAGGCCACTCCTAGGGGCAGGCTGGCCAGGCACCAGACCGCCACCACCGCCAGGAAGATGACCGTTCCCGCTTTCTGGATGAAGATGAAGGAGCGGTGCCAGGCGCTTAGCAGAAGGCTCTTGGCCGAGGGGAGGCGGTAGGGGGGGAGTTCCATGATCAGCGGGGCCGGCTCGCCTTTGAAGAAGATGCTCTTGAACAGCCGTGCCATGAGCATGGCCAGGGCGATACCCAGCAGGTAGATGGCAAAGATCACCGTTCCCTGATGTTTGGCGAAGAAGGCGCCGGCGAAAAGGACGTAGATGGGCAGCCGCGCGGCGCAGGACATGAGCGGCGTGATGAGAATGGTGATGATGCGGTCCTTGGGGTTTTCCAGGGTGCGCGCCGCCATGATGCCGGGGACGTTGCAGCCGAAGCCGACCACCATGGGAATGAAGGATTTGCCGTGCAGGCCCATGGCGTGCATGACCTTGTCCATGACGAAGGCGCCGCGGGCCATATAGCCCGATTCCTCGAGGAGGGAGATGGCCAGGTAGAGGAAGAAGATGATGGGGACGAAAACCAGCACCGAGCCGACGCCGCCGATGATTCCGTCCTCGACCAGGGAGGCGACCCAGGAAGGGGCGTCGAGCCTGTCGATCAGGGTCGCGGCCTGGCTGCCGAGGGCGGTAAACAGGCGGTCGATGTGGTCGACGAAAAAGCCGCCGACATCAAATGTCAGCTTGAAGATCAGCCACAGAAGAAAGAAAAAGATGGGCAGTCCCAGCACCCGGTTGGCCAGCACCTTGTCGATCTTGTCGGAAAGGGAGAGACGGTCCTCCAGCCCCCAGGAAGTCTTGACGAATTCCTTGACTATGCCGTTGATGAAGCCGTAACGCTCCTCCACCAGGGCGGTTTCGAGGTCGTAGCCGATGCTTTTTTCCAGTTCCTTCTTCAGTACGCCGAGGTCTTCCAGCAAGGCATTGCGCAACGGGCTTTTTTCCAGGCGCGCCAGGTACTCGCGGTCGTCTTCAAGCAGTTTGACGGCCAGCCAGCGGCTGGGCGAAGACTGGCCCAGGACGGGGTCTTTCTCCAGCCGGGAGCTGAGCCGCTCGATGGCGAATTCGGTGTTTTCCCGGTAGCGGAAGGGGATGTCGGCGGGGGTGAGGGCGTCGAGGCCGATCCGCTCGGCCAGCACCTTCTTGAGCTGCTGGATGCCGCGGTTTTTCTTGGCCGCCGTGGCTACGATGGGAATGCCGAGAAGCCTGGAGAGTCCATCCAGGTCGATGGACATTCCTTTTTCCTCCACCTCGTCGATCATGTTGAAGACCAGCACCAGCGGCGCCGCCTTCAGCTCCATCAATTGCAGGGAAAGATAGAGGTTGCGCTCCAAATTGGAGGCATCCAGCACCACGGCGATGAGGCAGGGCTTGTCCTGGACGATGAAATCGCGGGCGACCCTTTCATCGAGGGAGTTGGCGGTCAGGCTGTAGATGCCAGGCAGGTCGACCACCGTCACCTGGCGGCCGTCGAGATCGGTCTTCCCTTCCTTTCTCTCCACCGTGACCCCCGGCCAGTTGCCGACCCGTTGCCGGGAACCGGTGAGCGCGTTGAAAATGGTGGTTTTTCCCGAGTTGGGATTGCCGGCCAGGGCGATGACGATGTTGTCTTTTTTCATCGGGAAGGGGCGACGGGGGTGACGAGTATTTTCTGGGCCATGCCGCAGCCGAGGCCGAGGCGGCATCCTTTGATGTTGAGAATGACCGGGCCGCAGTGGCAGGAGATTACTTCCACTTCCTCGCCGGGCAAAACGCCCATGGCTTCGAGACGGCGGCGGACTTCACAACCGCCGGCGATTTTCTCCACCTTGACCCTTTCACCGGTGGCGCAGAGGGAGAGGGGGCACATGATCAAAGGACCTCCACTTCAATAAATCCAGCTTCTTCTTTGCGCAGGGAAAGATGGAAACCTTTCAGGGCGATGTCGATCGGGTCTCCCAAGGGGGCCACGTTGTCGACGGACACTCGGGTTCCTGGTACCACACCCATGGTCAGCAGGCGCTTTTTCACCACGGCATCGCCACCGACCTTGCGGATCAGGGCTTTGCCGCCGACGGGAAGTTCTTTCAGGGTCGTCATTTGCATCCGCATCCTCTGGAGGAGTCTTGGAGACAGGGGGGAGCTTCGCCGGTGGCCGCGAATCTCTGGAAATAATCGAGCCATTTGGGGGTCTTGTCCCGCTCCGGGAAAGACTCGGTGAAGTCCACGAATTTGACCAGCAGTTCCAGCGTCTGAGGGCTGATGTGGTGCTCGATACGGCAGGCATCCGCCTCGGCGACCTCCGCCTTGACCCCAAGGATGTCGTGAAGGAAGCGATACAGCACCTGGTGCCGGCGATGGATCTCCTTGGCCAGTTCCTCTCCCTCCGAGGTCAGTTCCAGACAGCCGTAATGCTGATGCACCACCAGCCCTTTCCTCATCAGGACCTTGATGGCGGAAACCACGCTCGGCTTTTTGACATCGAGATGCTCGGCGACCTCTTTGACCCTGGCCAAACCTTCGCGGTCGGCCAGCAGGAAGATCGCTTCCAGGTAATCCTGGGCGCTGTGAGAAAGATTGGACGCCAAAAAAATTTATCTCCCGGTGTTAGATGAACCTAACTGCGAGATTATAGCCGGCTCCATCCGGGAGTCAAGGAAAAAGTTAGGCATGCGTAACTTGGCGGGAGTTTTCGTGGAAAAAAAAGACCGGACCGCCTGCGAAGGGCGGCCCGGTCGGGGGAAAAGAGTCAAGATGAAGCCGGGCGGCATGACCCTGCTGGCTTATTTCACAATTTCCCGCCAGCTCCTGCGCCCTGACCGGAACTCGTTGTTGGGTAGATCCGTTTGCGGAATTTCGATGATCACCCCGGTGCTGGTCTGGATGAATGCCGTTGGATTGCCGCTGCCGACATGCAGGTTCGGCGTAATTGCCAATCCGCGCCCCAGGAGGAAACTCTCCAGAACCTGGTTGTCGTCACCCAATCCCAGTCCACCAAAAACCGATCGGAAGTGGGACGTACCGGTTTGGTAGTGCAGCCCGTACAGAAAGGATTGGCCGTCCTGCTGGCAAGGATCGTTAAAGGGTTGATAGGTGGTAAAAGTCAGCAGGCCGCCGAGCAGGGTCGCCTGCCCGAGATTGCGCTCACGGTCCCTCTGGAAATCCCGGCGCCAACCTCCCAACGGATTGCCGGTCTCATCGTTGTCATTGGTTCCGCCGGGGACCCCGGCGACATAAGAAATCAAATCGGCGAAACTGGTTTCCTCATTCGGCAGGCAATCCGCGTCCGGGCAGGTCACGTTGTTGGCGTAGAGTGACTCGGCCTGGGTGACGACCACGTTGGTGGCATCAAACAGGTCGTTTTTATCGACTTCTTCCCAGGTGAATTCAAGTTTACCGTTTTCATCCGCGCGCGGTTCCTTGATTCCGTAAAAGGATTGGGTCGCGTTGTCGGGTTTATCCAGACCGGCGTCAAAGAATCGGCCCGTACCGAAATAGA
The DNA here is from genome assembly GCA_012729375.1 of Deltaproteobacteria bacterium. GTDB lineage: Bacteria > Desulfobacterota > Desulfuromonadia > Desulfuromonadales > JAAYDE01 > JAAYDE01. Next base: position 21,422 of record JAAYDE010000123.1, read on the forward strand.
TCCAATAATTGTTGGCATCCTTGCCGACGGCCGCCGCTGCGGTGATGGGCTGTGCCACGTTGATCAAAAGGTTTGCCGTCCACTCGTCGGGACTCGTCGGCTCCTGCGCCCCTTCCCCGTCGAGATCCCGCGTGACCAGGCGGTAGAGCCGTCCATCCCAGTCATTGTCGTACCCGTCACCGCCGGCGCCATGCTCCACCGTGCCGAAATAGACCGCATCGGTCATGTAATAAGGGGAGACATCGAAATCGACGGAGATAAGATCAGAGACGAAGCCATTGGCGGAAGCATCCAAGACGATCACCCCGGCGTTGTCCGCCGTTGGTCCGGTGGTGGGAATGCGCATCGGTTTTTTTGTGGCTTCGCCGACGCCGGTCAGACCCTTCAGGGGAATCACCGCCACCCTTGGTTTCTGTTCGCTTTTTCCTTTGATGGCATCCATCGGCTCCGCCGCCTGCGGGCCGCTGCCCAGAACCAGGTACCATTCACCGGCGGCGGAATCGCTTTTCATGACCACCGGGGTCGGGATAGGGGAGGTGAAACCGAGTTTTGTCCCCGAGGATGTTGTCGTCAGCTCGCCCAAAAGCTTCGGCGGTGCTTCCGGGTTGGTGATATCCAGAACGAAATAGGACGAAAAGAATAACCGTTCGTCGCCCGAATCAGGGTTGCCCAAATCGCCCGCGCTCACCTGCGCCCCACCGAAACGCATCGCCCCCACCAGCACCGTGCCCCAGCCGTTGGGGTGTTCGTCGTCATCGGCAGGGAAGATCCGGGCATCGAAAACCCTGGGGCGTTGATCGACGTAATATTTGTGGGCGTAGTCCGGATTGGTGAGGCATTTCAGGTGCGGCAGCAGGTTGTAGGGAACATAGGCCCACATCTCCGCGCCCAGTTGCGGCGCGCTTGCCTCGTTGGCGCAGTCCTGGGTCAGGCAGAATTTTTTCTGCGTGGTATTGTAGAAGCCGCCGTTGACGGCGTGGAGCATCCCATCATTGGCGCCGAAATAGATCATGTGACGACGCTTTGCCCAGCGATTGACGAAGGAGGCGTAGCTTCTGTCGCCGTAAAGCAGGTGAAGGTTTTCCATGGGGCGCCCGACCGCCGTAGGGGTGGAGTGAATGACATCGCCCAGGCGCCACACGATTTCCACGTCCGCCAACTGGCCGGGAAAGGGTTTTTTAATGGTTCGCGGCCGGTACCCGGTGACTTCTACCCCCCTGATCCAGTCGACAATCTTGTTGACCTCCGCATCGTCTGCCGCTCCGAAATCGACAACAACGTTTTGCCGTCCTTCCGCTACCGTTATTGCCGACCATTGAGTAGCCGCGTTGGCCGCGTTTCTACTGACGAAAGGCAGCACCTCGTTATCATCGACGATGCCGTCGTTGTTGCGGTCGTTCCAGGTGAAGACGTAACGACGGGGCGTGTTGCTGATGTAGGTTGCCCTGTTGTGGTACTGGTCATTGACATCGTAGCCGGCGCCAACAAAGTTGCTGTTGGAAATCTTGGCCAGCCAATCGTTGGCCGACCAAAGATAGGCGATTTGATCCAAGTCCACGGAGTCGCTGCAGGTTCCGTTTACGGGGATGTCGTAGCAACCGCGGCTGGACAGGGCTTGGTTGTCAAAATAGAAGATCACCCGCTTGTCATCTGCGGTCAAAGCCCTGTCGCCATCCGTGTCTTCATACATGTAACCTTCGGCGCCGATGAACAGGGCGTGGACCTCGCCCGCCCAAACAATCTCGGTTGAATTCTCACCGACATAGCGCTTTTTCGGCCAGAAAATAGCCTGGTAGATGGCGCCTTCGCCCCCCCTTGAGGAGGAAATGACCGACGCCGCCGAGCCGGCCGCGGCCTGCGCTTTTATGCTGTTGAAGGCGGCCCTGAGGGCGGTTTCCAACTCGTTGAGAGTGGCTGCCTGGTAGAGTTGGGTGCCGCCGGCGCTGGCCGAGTTCTCCAAGAGGTTCTGCGGGTGGCACAGGTCGCCGTCCGCCGGTTGGCCACGGAAACTTCCGGCGGCGACAATATAGGAGGAAACCGGCCGGCGTTCCTCGCCGGGAGTGAAAGTGCGGTCATCCCAGATATCCTCATGGGCGTATTTTGCCAGATCCTGGAGGTAGGAACTGCCGTGGAGCGCCGTACAGGTTCCACTGCCCAGGCTGAAGCCGAGGTCCTCGGCGAACTGGACGACCGCGGCGTTCTGGTCGGCGCTGGGGGCACCGTCGGTTATCAGCAGAATATTGTTGGACTGGCACCATTGGGTAACCGGATCTTGGCCTTCGCCGGTGGCAAAATCATTCTCATCGAGGCGCATCGCTGTGTCTTGACGATAATAGCCGATGGCATTGTACATGGCCTCCGCCAGGGGCGTCCAGGTATTGGCCACAATTCCGTTGACCTGGGCCACCAGATTGTCTCTGTGCGGGTCCCCTTGGCCGATGGGAAGAAGAACCTTGGCGGCGTCGCGGATGCCTTCCTCGTCACAGGCGTAGGTCACGTAGGGGTCTTCTTTTTCACATTCGCTTTTGGCGCCGTCATAATTGAAGGCCATGGCGCCCATGCGCAGATCGGGGGCGAATTCCTGAAGCAGGCCGCTTGGGGTGTTTGCGGTTGCTATCTTGCCGACCATGGTCAGAAGCGGGCTGCCGAGTTGTTCCCCGACCCCGGCGTCGACCATCATCGCCGGCAGGTTCCAGAATTCCCCGGTCGCGTTCCCCGTTCCGGTGACCTGGTCGCTGGGGTCGACGACTTCCGGGATATTCAGGGTGCCGCAGAAGTCGACGAGTCCTTGCTGGATACATTGGTCTCCCATCCAGCCGGACTCTACGCCGTCACCGCCGGTACAGTCTTGAATCTTTACCCATGTACCATTGCATTCCTTAGCAGAATTGCTGTATGTGCCGTCACATTGATAGGCAATGTTATTGATACACCGCTGATTGCTTTTAACTTTATTGGTCTTATCATCACAAGGCCTGTCGGTGCAAACCTCATCAATTTCCGCAGAACCCTCATAGTAGCATCTGCCGACGTAGCCGCGCTCGGCCAAAGGAGCCGTGACAGGGTCGCGGTAATCCCCGTAACAGACATAACCGTTATGGTCTGTACCAATCTCCCAGGGGAGAAGTGCTTCATAGACGGATGAGCAATCGTTTTGGATTCTCGTTATGGACCCGCCGGAGGTTTGCAGCCACTGGCTCAGGCCTTGTTTGGCGATGTACCAGCAATCCTGCACGGAATGGTTGAAAGCGGAGCGAGAGGCCACTTCCGGCGTATTGCCGCCGCCGGATTCATAACCCATGCAAGCATCAATATACCCTTTGAGTTGTCCCAAGCTCGGATTGCCGCTGCGCATCTCTTCGACGGCCTGCTGGCAGGCCGCGTGGTTGTATCCGGTGGAGGATACGGGGTAGATTTCAATGCGGGTCGTGTTGTCGGTCGTGCCGTTCTTTTCGGCGGCGGTGGGCGGCCTCACCGCCAGGGTCA
>JAAYDE010000124.1 GCA_012729375.1 Deltaproteobacteria bacterium
TTACCAGAGTTGGTTGAACCCGATGCATTTTCTTTATTGCGCTACTTATCAACAGTTTTCAGTTTCAACTTTTTTACGAAAGAACCAAAATTTTCCTCAAATGTCCATGGCTACAATTTACCCTCTTACCCATTCAAACAGACTTTCATCTCGCCCAAAAATGGCCAGACTAAAAAACATAAATTTTAAAAACAGCCCTCCCAACAAAAAAAAACCGCCGGCATCCCATCGACGCCAGGCGGTCTTTCATTCATCCGATTTTTTCATCCGGAACAACATTTCATCCTCCGGGAATCACACTTTACTTGTGAAACCTACCCCCACATTACAAAATTGTCAACGAATACAGGATTTCTCCGAAACACCGTCCGGAAAAACTCCAGCCCCGGCTGCGTCCCGTGGACGACGGTCAACTGGTTCTGCAGCCGGTTTCCACCTACGTCAACAGCCCCCCGGAATGAGGGGGAGAAATGCCTGGAGCCTGGCCGCAAAACACATTGCCCCCCTTTTCCGAATGATTGAATTTCTTTTCAACATCAAATGGATGACGTGCTATCTCAATAAAAGTCCATAGGAAAAAACGCCGTATGACATAAAAGGATTTTTTTGAGGTATTTGAGGTGGTGTTTTCCTCCCTTCGGCACCAGAAGAGAAATAGCGCCGTAATCTCAATAGGTTACGGCGCTTTCTTCATACCCTTGGCGGACACCACAAAAGGATGGAACTTCAGCAAAGCTCCCCTTGATCCTCCCCTATGCCAGAGGCTTCTCAGGACAGCTGCCACACAGGGAAAGCTCGGCGGAGATTTTGACGCGAGACAGCTTTTCCATGACGGCGCGGAGAGCGGAGCGAAGGCCTTCTTCCACTGCCGGATGATAAAAAGGCATCGCCAGCATTTCCGGGACCGTCAAGCGCTGCTGAATGGCCAGGGCCAGGATATGGGCCAAGTGCTCCCCATTGGGCACAGCCATCTCCGCCCCCAACAAACGCCCCGATTCGGCAGCGGCGAAAACCTGCAGAACACCCCGGTTGACACCCTCGATTCTGGCCCGGGACTGGCCTTGGAAGTTTTCCTCACCAACGTGAAAATCTTCACCCTGAAGCCGCTCGTAAGATTTGCCGACGATGGCTATCTGGGGATCGCTGAAAACTATCTTCAGCGGCGTCCTCCGGCAAAAACCTTGCGGCACATCGAGCCCTGAATTCACTCCGGCGATAAAGCCTTCGTCGAGGGCCTCATGCAACAGGGGCAGATCTCCGCTGACATCGCCCGCTATAAAAACCGGCAGATCGGCAACCTGCATACTGTTGGGGTCAAAAGGAGGCAAACCGTTTTCCCCGAGGGAAACGCCGAGGTTCTCCAGGCCAAGTTGCGCCAGGTTGGGTTCCGCCCCCACGGCAGCGAGGATTTTGTCAACGACAAGGCTTTCGTTTCCATAACGAACCCGCAACCCTTGCCGACATTTTTCAATCTCGATTTCTTCTTGGGTGTGCAGCGGGAACTCCGCGCCGATCAGTTGAATCGCGGCCTGGTTGACCGCCGGCGCGGTCAGACCGCCGATCCGTTCGCTGCGGGTAAAACCCTGGACCTCGATGCCGAGGCGGTTCAGCGCCTGCCCCAGTTCCAGACCGATCGTCCCCAGGCCGATAACAGCGATTCGTTGGGGAAGGTCTTTCTGTTCAAAGATATTTTCGCTGGTCAGGATGGCGTCGGAAAACTCCCGCCAGGCATGGGGAATCAGTGGCCGGGAACCGGCGGCAATAATGATTTTTGATGTCCGGTATTCCACTGGGCCGACTCCGACGCGATCCACGCCCAGGATAACGGCACGACCTTCCACCAGGTTGTCACCTGCCAAACGCCGGGTCGCCTCCATCATGCCCCCGGCAAAGTAATCCCGAAGGCGGCGCACATGCGCCATCACCTCAGGGATGGCGCAGGCCAGCCGTTCCCCTCCGGTAATGCCCATGGCGGCTAAGGACCGGCTCTGGTGAAACTCGTTGGCGACGTGAATGAAGGCCTTGGACGGCATGCATCCCACCCGCGCGCAGGTGGTACCCAGCGAACCGCAGTTGATCAAGACAAAGCGGTCGGTTGTCTTTTTCACCTGGCGCAAGGCGGCAAGACCGGCGCTCCCGGCACCTATAATGACCACATCAACCGTCTTTTTCATCCCCATATCCTTATTCAAGGTTTCATGTTTATGGAACCTGGCCGGCCAATCCTCTAACGAAGCGCTTGCCGCCCCCAGCCATCCAACTGCAGGCTCAGTTCCCGCGTTGCCAGGCCCACATCCTCCTGGGCCAGAATCGCCGAAATGACGGCGATGCCGTCGACGCCCGTATCCGCGAGGCGGTGCAGATTGTCCTTGCCGATTCCGCCGATGGCGACCACCGGAACGGACGTCCTGGCACAGATATCCCTTAAGGTCGCCATATCAACAAGATCGGCGTCAACCTTGGAGCCGGTGGGAAACATGGCGCCGACACCCAGGTAATCGGCCCCCTGCTCCTGGGCAAGAAAAGCCTCTTCCAGGGATGTGACCGAGACACCGACAATCTTGTTTGCGCCCAGTGCCCGGCGGGCTTCCGGGATGCTCCCGTCCCCCTGGCCGATGTGGACTCCGTCGACATCCAAAGCCTCTGCCGCCGAGATGTCGTCGTTGACAACCAAAGGAACCCTGTATTCCCGGCACATGGCGCGAATTTTCCGGGCATCGCCGGCATAGGAAGCCCAGGGGACGTCCTTTTCCCGAAGCTGGACCATGGTCACGCTGTTTTTCAGCGCGTTTTCAATGCAAGCGCAGAAATTTCCACCCTTGAGCCACCTTCTATCGGTGACCAGATAGAGCTTCATCGCCTCCCTTAAATTCTTCAACTTTTATTCCTTCCCCCAGTCTCTTGTCGTCCATATTGCTTATGGCATCCAGTAAAAGGGCGCGAAAACCGCCCGTCCCCCGGCACTCTTTCGCGGCGATCTCGCCGGCCAACCCCATGGCGGCGACCGCCGCAACCACGCGGTCCAGATCAGCACATCCGGCGGCGCAAAAGGCGCCGACCAGGGCAGTGAGCATGCACCCGGATCCGGTGATCCTGGCCATTTTTTCATGGCCGTTGGCGATTACGTAACTTTTATCCGCCGTTGAGACGATGTCTTTTCCCCCGGTTATGGCAATCACCGCTCCCGTTTCGGCGGAAAAACTCCGCGCCATACGAACCAGGTTCGCCAGCGGGATCGCCTCCCCGTCATCGGCATCAACCCCTTTGGTTCTCCCGCTGCCGGCGTAGGCCATGCGGATTTCGGAAACATTCCCGCGAATGACGGCGCAACGGACTTCCTTGAGCAGCAGGTTGGCAGCTTCGGTGCGCAATCGGGTTGCCCCGTTCCCGACCGGATCCAAAACCACCGGCACGCCCAGCTCGTTGGCCTTCTTTCCGGCCAGGACCATGGAGCGGAGGGTTCTCCGGTTCAACGTGCCGATGTTGATGACCAGGCCTTGGCTCAGGGCGGCAAGTTCCTCCACTTCTTGCTCATCATCGGCCATGATGGGCGAAGCGCCGATGGCCAGAAGGATATTGGCGCAATCGTTGACCGTGACATAATTGGTGATGTTGAGAACGAGGGGTTTGCGGCTTCTTATTTCGGCGATCTGATCGGTGATCATCAACAATTCTCTCCAAAAGTCGAATATCCCGTCAATGTCTGGAATCCCAGAAATAGGCGGATACCAAGAACAATCTCCCAACGAATCTGATTCGATTCCGAAAACCGGAATCGAATTGGCCTACCTGCCCGGCAGTTCCGTGCCGCGACTCATGATCTCGATATAGCCCGCATAGCTGAACAGGCGGTTGCGCTTCTGGGCGGTCAGCTCCTTGACGATGCCAAGCCGCTCCAGGTGACCGAGCGCCTTGTTGACCGTGGCCGGGGTGATGCCGGTCTTCTCCACCAAAGAGCCTGAGGTGGCGATGGGGTGCTCCATGAGCGCCCGATGGACCAGCAGGGTAGATGGAGCCGCCCGTCCGAGGCCACTGATTTTGTCACGGTCCTGATTGGACAGGTCGAGGAGCTGCCGGGCCGTTTCCACCCCCTGGGTGGCGGTGACGATGACCGCCTCGGCAAAGAAATCGAGCCAAGCTTCCCAGTCGCCGGTCATGCGCACATTGTTCAGCAACTCGTAGTAATACTGACGATGCGTCTTGAAATAGAGGCTGAGGTAGAGCATCGGTTCCCGCAGCACCTTCTGTTCACACAACAGCAGCGCGATCAGCAGACGCCCCAGACGGCCGTTACCGTCCAGAAATGGGTGGATCGTCTCGAACTGCACATGGGCCAGTGCCGCCTTGAGCAGAACCGGGGTCGGCTCCGGCTGGTCGTGGAGGAAGAGCTCCAGCTTGCTCATGCACTCCAGTACCTCTTCGGCCGGAGGCGGAACGAAGGCCGCGTTGCCCGGCCGGGTGCCGCCGATCCAGTTCTGGCTGCGCCGAAACTCCCCCGGCGTCTGATTGCTGCCACGCCCCTTGGTCAGCAGCACGCCGTGGATCTCGCGGAACAGCCGCAGCGACAGCGGCAGCCCTTCTTCCAACAGCCGCAAGCCATGGTCAAGGGCGGCGACATAGTTGCTGACCTCCCGTACGTCATCCAGCGGCACGCCGGGTTCCTGATCCAGCTCGAACAGCAGCAGGTCGGACAGCGACGATTGCGTCCCCTCGATCATGGAGGAGAGTACCGCTTCCTTACGGACGTACATGTAGAGGAACAGCGAGGTGTCCGGCAGCAAGGTCGAGACGCTGTCCAGACGTCCAAGCGCCAGCAGCGCCTGGTCGAACTTGCTGCGCAGCTCCGGCGTCCAGTCGATGGGTGGACTTGGCGGCAGCGGCGCGGGCACGAAAGCCTGGGCCTTCTCACCCACCGTCGATATGGTCACGTATCTGCCTTGGAGTTCTCGCTTCATCCTGCCTGCCTCGAACCTAAAATAAGGCTCGTCTTTATTTTATTTTAACTGCATATCCTAAAATAAGGAACCGGGAAGGAAAAATCAAGCGGATTTCTTGAACGGCCACTTCGATTTCCTCAGACGAGCGTTCGACGCTGCAACGCATCTGCTAAAGCGGAAAAAAATTACAACCACGGCTCCGATTTTTCGATTGCCGGAAAGCCCCTGCCATCAAAGGGTTTCGGGCCGTTGGCCGGAATGGGCATTCTCCGGGGGTGGGAAGTACCGTTTCAACCCCGTTTCCTTTTCGGGGTCGCTTTCGGACGTGCGTTTTCTCCGTTCCACCAAAAAATCTCTCGAACTCGTCTTGAACTGCACTTGACGCTCAACCCATTGTAAAATCGCGACTTCTGTGTGAGGCGGTGTCGGCGGGAGGTTGGAACCACGGGAAATCCGGGTGAATAATTTTTGCGATTTCGAGGTGAGTCCGATTTGCGTTAGCTCTCAGACCGGCAAAATCGGAGGGAACGCCGACCTACCGCAAA
>JAAYDE010000001.1 GCA_012729375.1 Deltaproteobacteria bacterium
CATCGGCGTGATTCTGGGTACCGGTCTGGGCGGCATCGCCCAAACCCTGGAAGAGATCGCCGCTTTTCCCTATACGAGCATTCCCCATTACCCGGCATCTACCGTCAAAAGCCACGCCGGCAAACTGATCCTCGGCCGTTTGGGGGGTAAAACCGCCCTCGTCATGCAGGGCAGGCTTCACCTCTACGAAGGCTACTCCGCCCGGGAGATCGCCTTTCCCATCCGCGTCATGGCCCGCCTCGGGGTAAAAACCCTTGTTATCTCCAACGCGGCCGGCGGCCTCAATCCCCATTTTTTCGCCGGCGACCTCATGCTCATCACCGACCATATCAATCTTACCGGCCACAATCCCCTGATCGGTCCCAATGTCGATGAATGGGGGGAAAGATTTCCGGGAATGACCGAACCCTACGACCGCCGTCTGCGCCAGTTGGCTGCGGAGGTTGCCCTGGCGGAAAAGATTCCGCTGCATCCGGGCGTCTATGCCGGGGTCACCGGGCCCAGCCTGGAAACGGCGGCCGAGACACGATTTATCCGCGCCATGGGAGCCGACGCGGTCGGCATGTCGACCCTCATGGAGGTCATCACCGCGGTCCATATGAAGCTTAAAATATTGGCTTTTTCCGCCATCACCAATGTCAATCTGGCGGACGCCTACGAAGCCACGACCCTGGAGGCGATCATAGCCGCCGCGGAAGCGGCCGGGCCGAAACTGGCGCGGATCATGACCAGGACCATTGAACAACTGTGACCACCGGGTATCCGGCGCGGGAGAAACAGGATGGATACAGATTCCAGAAACTCTACGGTCGATCTTCTACTGATCAATGGGATGGTTTTGACCCTGGATTCCGAGAATCGCCGGTTCGATTCCGGAGCGGTGGCCATACGGGGGGAAGAAATCGTCGCGGTGGGGCCGTCCCCGGAGCTCACCGCTCGTTTCCGGGCCGGAAAAACCCTGGACGTCCAGGGCTGCGCGATCATGCCGGGGCTGGTCAATGGCCACACCCATGCCGCCATGACCCTGTTTCGCGGCCTGGCCGACGATCTACCCCTCATGGAGTGGCTGCGGGACTATATCTTCCCGGCGGAGGAAAAGCTGACGGAGGAGATGGTTTACCGGGGAACCCAGTTGGCCTGCGCCGAAATGATCCTGTCGGGGACCACCACCTTCTGCGACATGTACCTGTTCGAGCACAAAGTGGCCGAAGCGGCCAAACAGGCCGGCATGCGGGCCCTGGTCGGCGAGGTTCTGTACGATTTTCCCTCGCCCCACTACGGCTCTGTTCAGAATGGCCTGAAGTTTACCGAATCCTTGATTGAACAATGGCGGGGGGACCCCCTGGTGCGCATCGCCGTGGAGCCCCACGCCACCTATACCTGCTCTCCGCAACTTCTGCAGCAGTGCCGGGATCTCGCCGCACGCCACCGGGTTCCGCTGATCATTCATCTGTCGGAAAATCAGACGGAGGTCGATGAGATTCTCAAGCGCCACGGATGCCGGCCGGTCGCTTACCTGGAAAAACTCGGCCTGCTCGGCCCCAACCTGATCGCCGATCACTGCGTCGCCCTGGATGAAAACGACATGGAACTGCTGGCCCGAAGAGACGTCCAGGTGATCCACAATCCCGAAAGCAACATGAAGCTGGCCTCCGGCATCGCGCCGATCCCCCGTTTACTGGAAATGGGGGTCAATGTGGCCCTGGGCACCGACGGCTGCGCCAGCAACAACGATCTCGATCTTTTTGGCGAGATGGATACCTGCGCCAAGCTGCACAAGGTGGCGACCCTCGACCCCACTGTCCTGCCGGCGTCCACGGTTCTGCGGATGGCCGTGAAAAACGGCGCCCACGCCCTGGGCCTGGGAGACAGGATCGGCGCGATCGCCCCCGGAAAATGGGCCGACCTGATTGTGGTGGACCTCCAGAAACCTCACCTCACCCCCCTTTATGAACCGCTGAGCCACCTGGTTTACGCGGCCCGGGGAAGTGACGTCCGCCACAGCATCATTCACGGCCGTCTGGTCATGGAAGACAGACAGCTGCTGACTTTGGATATCGGTGAGGTCATGAAACAGGCCAGAAGGCTGAGCCGCCGAAAAGACCCTTGCTGAAGCGCCCAAGAGTTGCCGCCCCGCTATCCTGCGACTTGGCCGGCGACCAAAATTTCGGTCACCGGGCGTCGTTTACGCTGGCCGGATGGTTTACCAAGCCGGGATTATCCTGCCCAACAGAGCGGCACGGCAATTTTCTCACAGAGCGCCGGTATAAACCCGCGGCACCCGCTTGCCGATGTTGCAGAAAACCTCGTAGGAGATGGTGCCGATCTTTTCCGCCCATTCCTCGGCGCGGATGCGCTCAGCCTTGTCTTCTCCCATCAGGGTGACGGTGTCGCCGACCTCGGCTTCGGGGACATCGGTGACATCGAGCAACGTCCAGTCCATGCAGACGGTTCCTGCCACTTTGACCCGTTTGCCCCGGAGCAGCACCTCGCCGATGTTGGAGAGGCGGCGGCTGAAACCGTCGCCGTAGCCAATGGGGATGGCGGCCAGACGACTCGGCCGCGAGGTGACGAAGCGGTGCCCGTAGGAAACCCCGGTGCCTTCCGGCACCCGCTTGATCTGGGCGATGGCGGTGCGCAGACTCATCACCGGACGCAGATCGAAGCCTTTTTCGAAGTGGGCGGATGGCGGCGAGCCGTAGAGCATGATGCCCGGCCGGACCAGGGTGCATTCGGGGATGTCGAGAGAGAGAACGGCGGCGCTGTTGCTGATGTGGCGGTAGCGGGGAGTGAAGCCGGCTTCGCGGATGGCGGCAAGGGCGCGGCGGAAGCGCTCCAACTGCTGGGTGATGACGGGGTGGCCGGGGACATCGCTGAGGGCGAAATGGGAGAGCACCCCTTCCAGGTCGAGAGAAGGCCATTCCCTGAGCCGACCCAGCACCTCGCCCAGTTCTTCCTCCCGGAACCCGACGCGCCCCATGCCGCTGTCGACCTTGAGATGGCAGGGATGGCGGACGCCACGCAAAAACGCCGTTTCGTGCAGGCGCCGCGCTCCTTCCAGGTCGAAAAGGATGGGCGTCAACCGATGATCGAGAAGCGTCCCCTCCTGGCCGGGATAGAATCCTCCCAAAAGCAGAATCGGCAGGCGGATGCCGGCCTCGCGCAGTTGCACCCCCTCCTCGGTGAGGGCGACGCCGAGAAAATCGGCCCCATGCCTCTCCAGAGCCCTGGCCACGGCCACGGCGCCATGGCCGTAGGCGTCCGCCTTGACGGCGGCCAAAACCTTCCTGTTGGCTCCGGCATTAGATTTGACCTGCCGATAATTGTGAAGCAGCGCCGTTAAATCGATCTCGGCGCGGGTGGGTCGTCCCGGAAACATCATCTTTTCCCCTTTGATCATGGATGCGAAGCCGGCATTCCGGCGGCGGCCATTATCCCTCCAAACTTATTCAAATCAAAGCCCATTGTGCCGGAAATTGCTGTTGACAGGCAACATTGGCCTGTAATAGAGTTTGTGGAAATAGACCGATAGGGGTGTGTCATATAGGGACACTGAGAGTTCCGCCCGAGCGGACGACCCTTGGAACCTGATCCGGATCATACCGGCGTAGGGAAGCGGCCGCCAAAGAGAACAACAAGCAGTAAACCATGCCGCGCGCCCCTTGAGGTTCGCGGCATTTTTTGTTTGCCAAGGGGGAATCATGATCAGCGGACTTTATGCGATTACCGGCGACAACAAGGACGGCCGACTTGTCGAGCGGGTGGAAGCGGTTTTGCGCGGCGGCGCCACGATGGTTCAGTACCGGGAGAAGGAACGCCCCGAAGAGGAGCGCATCGCCACCGCCAGAGAACTGAAAAAACTTTGCCGGAACGCGGGCGCCCTGTTCATCGTCAACGATTCCCCGGATCTGGCCCTGGCCTGCGACGCCGATGGCGTCCATCTCGGCCAGCATGACATGGGAATCGCCGAAGCCCGCACCCTTCTCGGCGCGGACCGGATCATCGGCGTTTCCGCCCACAGCCTGGAACTGGCCCGCAAGGCGGAGAGCGAAGGAGCCGACTACATCGGCGTCGGCGCCATGTTCGCCACCGCCACCAAAAACGATGCCGTCGTCATCGGCCCGGAACAGCTGGCCCGAATCCGCGGCCAGGTGAAGATCCCCATCGTCGCCATCGGCGGCATCACTCGCGACAACGCTTCCCAGGTACTGGCGGCGGGGGCCGACGTCCTGGCCGTGGTCTCCGCCCTGATGCAGGACCCCGATCCGACGCTGGCGGCGCGGGAATTCTCTCTGCTCTTCAACAGCCGTCGCCCGTACCCCCGGGGCCGGATGCTGACCATTGCCGGCTCCGACTCCGGCGGCGGCGCCGGCATCCAGGCCGACCTGAAGACCTCGACTCTGCTCGGCAGCTTCGGCATGAGCGCCATCACCGCACTCACCGCCCAGAACACCCTCGGCGTCACCGACATTCATCCCGCCCCGCCCGAATTCATCGCCGCCCAGATCGAAGCGGTGCTGAGCGACATCGGCGCCGACGTGATCAAGGTGGGGATGCTCTTTTCCCCCGAAATCATCCGTCTGGTGGCCGCCAACATCCGCAAATACGCCCTGCCGGCGGTCGTCGATCCGGTCATGATCGCCAAGGGGGGCGCCTCCCTGCTGCGCCAGGAGGCGGTGGCGGCGCTGCGGAACGAACTGCTTCCACTGGCCTACCTGATCACCCCCAATCTCCCCGAGGCGGAGGTACTCACCGGCCTTACCATCCGCACCGAAAGCGACATGGAAAAAGCGGCCGCCAGACTCTGCGACATGGGACCGCGCAACGTCCTCGTCAAGGGCGGCCACCTGGAAGGGGATTCAGTCGACCTGCTGGTGGAGGGAGGACGGCTGCACCGCTTCCATGAAAAACGCTTCGACACCCCTCACACCCACGGCACCGGGTGCACCTACTCGGCAGCCATCGCCACCTTCCTGGCCCAGGGGATTCCCCTCGTCCAGGCGGTGGAACGGGGAAAAACCTTCATCACCGAGGCGATCCGTCTGGCTCCCGGCATCGGCCACGGCCACGGCCCGGTCAACCACTTCCGGGCCGCCCTCAACGCCCTGAAACTCTCTCTGTAACGGAACAGGGTCGGCGGGCCCCCGACCCCTCTCGTCACAGCTTCTCGTGCATTAGAAATGAACCTCAAGACGAAAGGACTCGACCCATGACCCAACTGGAATCCGCCCGCCGGGGCATCATTACCGACAAAATGAGGATCGCCGCGGCGGCGGAGAATATCGACCCCGAGCTTCTCCGCCGCCGCATCGCCGAGGGCACCGCCATCATCTGTCATAACGAGAAACACACCCACGGCCGCCCTCTGGCCGTCGGCAAAGGGCTGCGCACCAAGGTCAACGCCAATATCGGCACCAGCAAGGACGATACCAGCATCGACAAAGAACTGGCCAAGGCCCGCGCCGCCGTGGCCGCTGGCGCCGACGCCATCATGGACCTCTCCACCGGCGGGCCGGTGGACGAGATCCGCCGCGCCATCATTCGCGAGACCGATGCCTGCATCGGCAGCGTTCCCCTTTACCAGGCCGCCGTCGACACGGTGACCCGCAAGGGGAAGGCCATCGTCGACATGACCGTGGACGAGATCTTCGACGGCATCGTCAAACATCTGGATGACGGCGTCGACTTCATCACCGTTCACTGCGGCGTGACCCGCGCCACCGTGGAGCGCATGGATCGGGAGGGACGCATCATGGAGGTGGTGTCCCGAGGCGGCTCCTTCACCGCCGCCTGGATGGCCCACAACGACGCCGAAAACCCCCTCTACGAGTTCTACGACCGGCTGCTGGAGGTCGTGCGCCCCTACGACGCCTGTCTCTCTCTGGGCGACGGCTTCCGCCCCGGGGCCATCGCCGACGCCACCGACCGCGCCCAGATATATGAACTGATCATGCTCGGCGAACTGACCCAGCGCGCCTGGGGCGCCGGCATCCAGGTCATGATCGAAGGGCCCGGGCACGTCCCCCTGAACCAGATTCAGACCAACATCCAGCTTCAGAAGCAGCTCTGCCACGGCGCCCCCTTCTATGTTCTCGGCCCTCTGGTGACCGACATCGCCCCCGGCTACGACCACATCGCCTGCGCCATCGGCGGCGCTATCGCCGGGGCTGCCGGGGCCGATTTCCTCTGCTACGTGACCCCCACCGAGCACCTCTGCCTGCCCGGTATCGAGGATGTTCACGAAGGGGTCATGGCCAGCCGTCTGGCCGCCCATGCCGCCGACCTCGCCAAGGGAATCCCCGGCGCCTGGGAGAAGGATCTGGCCATGAGCAAGGCGCGCAAGGCTCTCGATTGGGAAACCCAGTACAAACTAGCCATCGATCCCGCCAAGGCGCGGCGCCTGCGGGAAAGTTCGGGCGTCAACGAGGAACACGGCGCCTGTACCATGTGCGGCGAATACTGCGCCTACAAGGTCATGGACAGCCGCCAGAAGCGCAAATGGGCGCATCTGTGACCACTGTTTGATCACTTTCTGACAGACCAGGCCGGATTCCCCGGAAAAGGGATCCGGCCTTATTTTTCAAACCCTCTTTAGTATGTTGACCCAGAGACAGGGAAATCAAACCGTTTTAACCATAAAAAAACGCACCAGAAAAAGTTTTGACATTCCCCCTTAATTACCATATAACAACGTTTTAAATTTATCGAAAATTTTTTTGTTGCCAGGGTGTAAGTGACATCAACCTTTAAGGAAGGGAGATCCCATGGTTTGCCGCACACTGTTTGGCCTTTTTGTATTTGCAATAATGATAACGGTTTGCGGATCGGCTTCGGGCGCACCGGTGGCCGCTTCGCCGGCAGATGCCGTTGAAACGGTGTATCCGAAATTTCTCTTCGGCGGGGATATTCGCCTCCGTGAGGTCTATTTCGACAACATCCCCTACACAATTGGGGGGGGAAGCCCGCGGCGGCGTTAACCACTTCCAGAGATACCGCACCCGGCTCTGGGGCGAATACCATCATAACGACGATTTCATGGTTCGCGCCCGCTTGACCAACGAATTCAGGACCTATGTCCAACCGAACAACAACGTTTACAATTCTCTGGACGAGGTAGTGATCGACAATCTCTTTTTCGATTGGAAGTGGAAGGATCTGACCCTGCGTGTCGGCCGCCAGGATCTGATTTACGGAACGGGCAAACTGATCCTCGACGGCACCCCGAAAGACGGTTCACGGACGATCTATTTCGACGCCGTGAAGCTGACCTATTCGGGCATTCCGGACACCGATGTCGATTTCCTGCTGATGTACACCCAGGCCAAGGATCCCATGGTCATCCATTCCGAAGAACGGGATATCGTCGGCTTTGCCGGCGGCGACGATTATGACGGATTCGAAGCGGGGGGCGGGGTTTACATCAAAAACAAATCCCTTAAAAAACTGCCCTTCGAAGCCTATTACCTGGTAAAAACCCACGAGCAGGACGTGGCTTTCCTCAACAATAACGATCGCCATACCATCGGCTTGCGCCTGATGCCGAAATTCTCCGCTCTCTTCGACGGCAACCTGGAGGCGGCCTACCAGTTGGGCAACGACATCTCCGCGTTCATGATTGACGCCAAAGCCAATATGAACATCCCCGGCCTCGCCGAGCGGAAAGGTCGCCTCGGCGTCGGCTGGTATTACCTTTCCGGCGACGACCCGGATTCCAAAAAAGACGAAGGCTGGAACCCCCTGTGGGCGAGGTGGCCCCAATACAGCGAACTCTATGTCTACGCTTACGATACCGACGGCGCCGGCCGCTGGTCCAACATCAACATGCCCTATGTCGATTTTTCCATTGCGCCCATGAAGAAACTCCAGACCGATCTCCTCCTCGGCTAAATGTGGGCGCCGGAGGATTCGGGAGCGGGCGGAGGCCACGACCGGGGCTGGCTCTTCACCTTCAAGAATACCTTTACGCTCAAGGAGAATCTGTTTACGCAAAAGGATCGGCTGGGCGGACACCTGCTGCTGGAACTCATGGAGCCGGGGGCTTACTACACCAAAGACCAACGGGGCCACACCGCCTCCTTCCTGCGCGCCGAGCTGAATTATTCCTTCTGACCAGAACCAGGCTCCCGGCCAGGCTATAGTAAAACAAAGACAGCCGGATTCCTTGCGGGGCATCCGGCTGTCCTTGTTTTCACAGCAGGGGGATTTTTCAAAAACTCAAGCCACGCCGACAGAAGGCGCCGCTAACAGCCTGGCTAGGCGTCGGGCCACAGCTCCGCCGCCAGTTCGCGCAGTTTGTACTTCTGGATTTTCTGGCTGGCGGTCATCGGGAATTCTTTTACGAAATGAACGAACTTGGGGATCTTGAACCAGGAGATTTTGTTGCGGCAGAAATCCTCGACATCCCCTTCCGCGATCTCCGCGCCGGGCATGGGGATCACGAAAGCGCCGATCTGTTCGCCGTACTTTTTGCTCGGCACACCGACGATCTGCACATCCTGCACACCCGGCATCTGGCCGATGAAATCCTCCACTTCCTTGGGGGAGATGTTCTCGCCGCCGCGGATGATCATGTCCTTGAGGCGACCGGTGATGTAGTAATAACCCTCCCCGTCCATGAGGCCGATATCCCCTGAATGCAGCCACCCGTCCGCGTCGATGACCTGGGCGGTCTGTTGCGGCATCTTATAGTAGCCCTTCATCGTGTTGAAACCGCGGCAGCAGATCTCGCCGGGCTCGTTGATCTCACACAGCTCTCCGGTTTCGGGATTGAGGATCGCCACCTCGATGCCGGGTAAAGCCTGTCCGATGGAGTTGCATTTGCGCTCGAGGCTGGTCTCGAAGTAGCGCGTCTGCGTCATCACCGGGCCCGACTCGGTGAGCCCGTAGGGATTGGTGATCTCACGCATGTTCAGGAACTCCACGCACTGCCGCATGCGTTTGATTGGGCAGGTGGACCCGGACATGATGCCGGTGCGCAGCGAGGAGAAGTCGAACTTGTTGAAGAGGGGATGGTCCAGAATCGCGATGTACATGGTCGGGACACCGTAGACCGCCGTGCAGCGTTCCTTTTCGATGGACATCATGACGTTGACGGCATCGTATTTCTCCACCACCACCATGGTGGCGCCGTGGTTGACGCAGGACATGACCCCCAGCACGCAGCCGAAACAGTGGAAAAGGGGCACCGGTATACAGACCCGATCCCGCACCGAGAAGTTCTGGCAGGCGCCGATCCAAAACCCGTCGTTGGCGATGTTGAAATGGCTGAGCTGCACCCCCTTCGGAAATCCCGTCGTCCCCGAGGTGTACTGCATGTTAACCACGTCGTGGCAGCATATCTCCCCCTGGCGGGTCAGATATTCCCGGTGAGGCGTCTGTACCGCCAGCGCCAGAACCTCGTTGAGGGAATACATGCCGCGGTGTTTTTCGGGACCGAGGAACATCACCCGCTTCAGAAATGGATAACGCTCGGTCCTGAGTTCGCCCCGCGGCTGCTCCCGGAGTTCCGGAATCAGCTCGTAGATCGTCTGCACGTAATCGGTGTCCCGGTAGCCGTTGATGAGAAACAGGTTTTCCGTGTCCGACTGTTGTAAAGCGAAATCGATCTCGGCTCTCTTGTAGTTCATGTTCAGCGGCAGCAGCACGGCGCCGATCTTGGCCGCGGCGAACATGAGGATGATCCAGTGGGGCACGTTGGTCGACCACAGGGCGATCTTCTCGCCCTTTCCGATCCCCAGCGCCATCAGGCCGCAGGCCAGACGGTCGACCTCGATGCCGAACTCGTACCAGGTCAGACGAAAATCGCGGTCGACATAGACCAGGGCGTCGAGAGGACCGCAACGGGCGACGGTCTGATCGAGCAACTGCCCGAGGGTGTAGTCGCGGGTAATGGGCAGATTGTTCCATGGCACCCCTGTGGACACCGCCTGCCGGAACGGCGCCTGATCCGGCGCGGTGCCCAAGGGATCGGTCAATCGGAAAAGCGGCCTCGTCACGGTCGGCTCCTTTTTTTAGAACGGCATAAAGACGACGGCGTAAATCGTCGCCGCCTGGCCGTTGGCTGCCTTGACGAGGTGCCGCACCACCGAGTTGTAGTAGGCGGAATCGCCGGGCTTGAGGACATGTCGGACGGAGCCGTACACCAGCTCGACCTCGCCGCTGATCACGACAATGAATTCCTCGCCCTCGTGGGAGGAAAAGGAGGCCTTGGCCTCGGGGGCGATCTCAATGTAGAAGGGCTCCATGTGCCGGTCGGTCTTGCCGTAACCCAGCGGAAAATAACAGAACCCTCCGGACTCGCGGACCTTGTGGGAGATTCGCTCATCCTTCCGTGCGCCGGCCCGCACGATCACCGGATCGGCCTGGAACTGATCGTCCATGAAGGTGCCAAGACGCTGCCCCAGCGCCCGCGAAAGCTTGACCAGTATGCCCAGTGCGGGGTAGACCTCGCCCGCTTCCACGGCGGCGATCACTTCGGCGCTCACCGCCGATTTTTCCGCCAGCACAGCCATCGTCATTCCCAGGCGCTCGCGATAGGTGCGCACCCGCTCTGCCACTTTGTTCCCGTCGGCCATAAGGACACCCGATAAAAGAAAAGTTTGAAAATTCCCTGGCAGGACATTTTGCCACGGTTGGCGGTCCCCGCCTGGGCGATTCGGCCGCTCAGGCTTTGTAATGCAGCCCGGTGGCCCTGTCAACGCCAAAGCTCCCGGTTGGATGCGGGAGCTTTGGCGATTTAACTCGACGGGGCGAGCCTGCGGCAGGCAGCCGGCAAGCAGGATGGAGCGCCTCAGCCACGGCGCGCGGCTTTTAAAAAGCGCCGCCTTGACAACAGAAGGTGAGCCTAAAACCTCGAGCAGCGCCCCGTTGTCCTGGAGAAGAAGTTTTTAAACGGCCTGTCAGCCCTTGCCGGCACTTCCCAGGACGGTCTCGTTCTTGTGTTTGATCAGCGCCACCAGCTCCTTGCGGGCCGCGCCCAGGTACTTGCGCGGGTCGAATTCGCCGGGGTGGTTGGCCAGGTATTCCCGCACCTTGGCGGTCACCGCCAGGCGCCCGTCGGAGTCAATATTGATCTTGCAGACGGCACTGGCCGCGGCTTTGCGCAGCTGGTCCTCGGGGATGCCGATGGCCCCTTCCATCCTGCCGCCGTACTGGTTGATCAACTCCACATAACTCTGGACGACGCTGGAGGCGCCGTGCAAAACGATGGGAAAGCGGGGAAGCCGCTTCTCGATCTCGGCCAGGATGTCGAAACGCAGGTTGGGCGGCGCTTCCCCCGGTTTGACCTTGAACTTGTAGGCGCCGTGGCTGGTGCCTATGGAGATGGCCAGGGAATCGACGCCGGTCTTGGTGACGAAATCGACCACCTCGTCGGGGCGGGTGTAGGTGGATTTCTCCGCCTGAACCTCATCCTCGATGCCCGCCAGCACGCCAAGTTCCCCTTCCACCGAAACATCGAACCGGTGGGCGTATTCCACCACCTGGCGGGTCAGCTTGACGTTCTCCTCATAGGGAAGATGGGAGCCGTCGATCATGACCGAGGAAAATCCCGAATCGACGCAGGACCGGCACAATTCCAGGGAATCGCCGTGGTCGAGATGGAGGGTGATGGGGATGTTGGAGCCCATTTCCCGCACCATTTCCACCGCCCCCAGGGCCATGTAGCGAAGCATGGTGCTGTTGGCATAGTCGCGGGCCCCCTTGCTGACCTGCAGGATGACCGGCGACGAGGTTTCCGCGCAGGCCGTCACAATAGCCTGCAACTGTTCGAGGTTGTTGAAGTTGTAGGCGGGGATGGCGTAACCGCCATCGACCGCTTTGGAGAACATCTCCCTGGTGTTGACCAGCCCCAGTTCGGAAAAATGAACCTTTTTGCTCATAGCGCCTCCTCTGCGAACCGTTAAATGCCATTGGAAAAGGGAAGCCCGGCAGGTTAACTCATCATAAGTAATATCAGTAAATGAGCGATTAGACAAGGCAATCAAACGCTCCCCCGCGTCGTTGGCGGGGCCAGGATGAAAAGAAGTTGAGTTGCGGAAGCAAAACCACTAATCTTGGAAAACAGGCTGCGCGGGGGCAAAGAGCCGCAGCAGATGAGGGGTGCGGCGTACCAAGCTTTCCCACCCTCAGCCCTTATAGCCGAATCAATCCGTTCCCGGCGACTCATGAACGACAGACTCCAATCCATCGATCTGGCCCGAACCACCCTCGCCATCCTCTTTATCTGCGCCCTGATCATCACCTCCTTGTGGATTCTCCGGCCCTTTCTTCCCGCCCTCATCTGGGCGACCATGATCGTGGTGGCGACCTGGCCGGTGATGCTCAAGGTACAGGAACGGCTGCGGGGAAAACGCTCCCTGGCGGTTCTGGTGATGACTTTGGCCATGCTGGTGGTGTTTATCATCCCTTTTGCCCTGGCTATCGGCACCATTCTGGAGAATGCCGACCAGGTCATTCGCTGGGCCAGGATCCTGGTTCATGTCACCTTCCCCCCCCCGCCGCCCTGGCTGGAGAATGTCCCTCTCCTGGGATCCTATCTGACGAACATCTGGGCCCAACTGGCGGCCATGCCGGCTGAAGAGTTGGGCGGCAGACTCTCTCCCCATCTCGGAAGGGTACTCACCTGGTTTGCCAGCCAGGCGGGAACCATCGGCATGATGTTCGTACACATCCTGCTGACCCTCGCTCTGGCGACTTTTCTATATGCGCGGGGGGAAAAAACGGGCGGTGGGGTGGTGCGTTTCGCCCGCCGGGTGGCTGGGAAAACAGGAGAAAATTCCGTCTATCTGGCCGCCCAGGCGATCCGGGCGGTGGCCCTCGGGGTGGTGGTGACGGCACTGGTTCAAGCTATCCTTGCGGGGATCGGCCTGATAATCGTCGGCATGCCTTACACGACCCTGTTGACCGCTCTCGTCTTCATGTTCGCCGTGGCCCAGATCGGGTCGGCGCCGGTCCTGCTGGCGGGAACCGTGTGGCTCTTTTACACGGGGGATCAGGTCTGGGGGACAGCCCTTTTAGTGTGGACCATTTTCCTCAGCAGTCTGGACAACCTGCTGCGCCCGATTCTCATCAAACGCGGGGCCAACCTGCCGTTGATGCTGATTTTCGCCGGTGTTATCGGTGGCCTTCTGGCCTTTGGCGTCAAGGGGCTGTTCATCGGCCCGGTGATCCTGGCCGTCTCCTACACCCTGCTCTTCACCTGGGTCGACGAGGATCTTCCCACCTCGAGCCAGAATCCGCCGGTAATTCCCCATCCCGCCGAAGAAAACAGCCCGGCCCCGTCCCAGGAATAGCCTGCCCGCGCAACACCGGAAAATCAGTCGCAGAAATGGAGGGATAAATTGAGCGCTTCGTCCAGATTGGGGAGTTCCTTTCCTTCCTGGCACCAGCAACTGACCAGTTTATAGCGGTAGTTGCCCATTTCCGTGAAGGGAACCATCATCGACTTTTCCTGAAAGGATTCCACGGTCCAGTGGTTTTTGGTGGGGTAGTAACGAAGGCGCACCAGAGGCTTGCCTCGCCAATGAACCGTATACCAGTTGGGGCCGGTGAAAAGAGTGATGCGGGTTCCGGGTTCCCCCCCCTTTTTACGGAAAAAGGAACGGATCTTGGCGATGGTGAAGGGGTTGGGATGCGGAACTTGGGGATTTATGGCGTATTCACATTCCGAGGTCATGGGTCTGCCTCCTTTTCGCAAATGACCGGCAGGAGGGGGAAAGATAAAAAATTCCGATTGAAATCTTACTGTTCCAGTTGCCAATTGTCAACAGGCCGCTTTCGGAAGAAAACCTGGCTCATTTATTTTTTTCAAATAATTTCAGGTAGTTTTCATATCCTTCCGCAGCCAGGTCGGCAACCGGGATGAAACGCAGCGCCGCCGAATTCATGCAGAAGCGCTTCCCGGTCGGCGGCGGACCGTCGTCAAAAACATGCCCCAGGTGGGAACCCCCGCGGCGGCTGCGTACCTCGGTGCGCGCCGTAAACAAACGCCGGTCCTCCCGGAAGATCAGATTGGCGGGCTCCAGGGGCCTGGTGAAACTGGGCCAGCCGGTTCCCGAATCGTATTTGTCCAGGGAGCTGAAAAGAGGCTCCCCGGAAACAATGTCCACATAGATCCCCGGCTCTTTGTTGTCCCAGTATTCGTTGCGGAAGGGGGGCTCGGTACCCTCTTCCTGGGTCACCTGGTATTGGAGGGGCGCGAGCTTTCTTTTCAGCTCCACCACGCTCCAGGCCTTGCGCTCTTTTCCCCAGACCTGATCCAGGTAGCGGTCGCGGCCGGAGCCCTGACGATAGTATCGGTAGCGCAGGGGGTTCTTCAGGTAATAATCCTGGTGGTACTCTTCGGCGGCATAAAAGGTTGTCGCCGGCAGGATGGGAGTCACGATCGTTTTGCCGTAGATGCCCCGTTCCGCAAGTTTCGACCGGGAGGCCTCGGCCGCAAGTCTCTGTTCTTCGTCATGGTAGAATATGGCGCTGGCGTATTGGAGTCCGCGGTCCACGAACTGCCCGCCGCCATCCGTCGGATCGATCTGCCGCCAGAAAAGATCGAGAAGTTCTCCATAGGATACCTGCCGGGGATCGTAGAGAATTTCCACCGCCTCCAGGTGTCCGCCGGAGGCATAATTCTGATAGTTGGGATCAAGGGATTCCCCGCCGGTATAACCCGAGGTGACCGAGATCACTCCCGGCAGTTCCTGAAAAGGCTTCTCCAAACACCAGAAACAGCCGCCGGCAAAGGTTGCCCGCCGTTGCTGCCCGCCCTGGGCATCCGCAGGCGCGGTGAACAACATGCCCCCCGCCCAGATCACCGAAAGAAACGGAACGATATGTCTCATGGCCCACCCCCTTTTCCGCTCATGTCTTCGACCTGCTGAAATTATAACCGGAAAAGTCTGCAAAAACCGTTTCCGGGGAATTTTTACTTAAGAAGGGTCACCGCGGCGGGGGATAAAGGAAAGGATGGAACAGGACAGAAAAAAACCAAGGGGCAGGTCACAGACCCGCCCCTTGGGTGAATTTTAGTGGATGAAAAGATACCCGATCAGTCCTGTCTCATGATGCGCATCTTTTTGCGCAACCGTCTCTGGGCTTCTTTTTCCTTGCGCTTTTTCTTGACGCTCGGCTTCTCGTAGTATTTACGCTGCTTCATCTCGCGGAAAAGCCCCTCCTGCTGAAGCTTGCGCTTCAGAACGCGGATCGCTTTCTCGACGTTGTTGTCGACAACATGAATTTCCAACTAAACTCACCTCATTCCCCGGCCAATTTCTTTTCCGTACCATGCCAGCCACAGCATGAAAATGTTTCTTTATAATGTAATCGCAACCAAAGATCAAGAATTATGTATATGATTGCTGACAAATTTTCACGGCAAGCGCCGATAGAGGTGCGCCTTCAGGCCACCATGGGCCAGCACCGCCGCTTCTTCGAGAGGCAGACCGACGGCCCCGGCCAAGGCCGGTTCCGGGCACAGAAAAGCCCCCTCCCAATCGGCAAAGGGGCCGCGCAGAAGTTGTCCTAGTTGGCGATAAAGCGGTCTCAGGTCCTGCTCGCGGCCCAGCCTCCTGCCGTAAGGGGGGTTGCCGATCAACAGCCCGGCATGGGCACAGGGGGCAAGAGCGGCCAGCGGTTTTCTTTCCCAAGAAACCGTTGGGAGCACTCCGGCCCGCGCCGCATTGGCCTCAGCGATCGCCAGCGCCGCGGCATCGATATCGGAGCCGTGGATCGCCACGGTGACCGGTTTTTCCCGGGCTGCCGCCTCCTTCACCAGGGCCTCCCAGAGGCCGGCACGGAAACGGGGCCAGGCCATGAAGGCAAATTGGCGGCGGTGCCCCGGTGCCCGGTTGGCCGCCAGCAGCGCCGCTTCGATAGGGATGGTCCCCGACCCGCATAGAGGGTCCTGCAACGGAGTCTTGCCGTCCCAGCCCAAAACCATTAAGATACCGGCGGCCAAGGTCTCCCGCAGCGGCGCCTCCCCCTGTTCCTGCCGGTAGCCGCGGCGGTGGAGAAGCGCGCCGGAGCTGTCCACGGAAAGGAGGCATTCATCCCCGTCAAAGCGGGCCACGATCAACTGCTCGGGCAACGCGGAAACGGGTGGCGGATGGCCTAAGGACCGGCTTACGGCGGCCATGACGGTTTCGGCAATGCGCCCCGTGTGCACCAGCCGCGAGGCCCGGCTGGAGGCGCGAACGGTGAGCGGGGCGCCGGGGCGAATGAAGCGTCCCCAGGGAAGGCGCAGCGCCTTTTGGAACAAGGACGGAAAATCACGGCAGCGGATGCTGCCGATGCGGACCAGAACGCGGCTGGCGGTGCGCAATCCGAGGTTGACCAGATAGACCTCGCGGAGGCCGCCGCTGAATGCCACTCCTCCCGCCTCCGGCACCACTTCCCCCGAAACCATGCCGCGCAGTTCGGCAGCGCAGATTTCCTCCAATCCCGGGGCGGTGACGGCAAAAAGTTGAAAATCTGATATCATCGGCGGCCTTGTCTTTTGGTATTATCCCAATCTAGCCTTTTTAGCAAAGATTGACCACCCTCTTTACAGCCCGGTGGGCGGCGGGGTTTTCCCACCCCCGGAAAAGGAGTCATCCCTAATCATGAAAATACTGGTTATCGGCAGCGGCGGACGGGAACATGCCCTCGTCTGGAAAATAGCTCAATCCCCTCTCGTGCAAAAGATCTATTGCGCTCCCGGCAATCCCGGCATCGCCGCCACAGCGGAATGCCTTGCCATCGCTGTCGACGAGATCGACGATCTGCTCGCTTTCGCCCGGGAAAACGCCGTCGACCTGACCGTGGTCGGGCCGGAACTCCCCCTGACCCTGGGCATCGTCGACCGTTTCCGCGCCGCCGGCCTGCTCATCTTCGGACCCGACCGCAAGGCGGCGCAGTTGGAAGGCAGCAAGGCTTTCTCCAAGGAGCTGATGGCCAAATACGCCATTCCCACCGCCGCCTTCGCCACCTTCGAAGACTATGCCGCGGCGGCGGATCATGTGCGCTCCCAGGGCGCGCCCATTGTCATCAAGGCCGATGGCCTGGCCGCCGGGAAAGGGGTCTTCGTGGCGCAGACGGTCGCGGAAGCGCTCCACGCCCTCAAGGAGATCATGGTCGACCAGGCCTTCGGCGAGGCGGGCCGCAAGGTGGTTGTCGAGGAATACCTTACCGGCGAGGAGGCCTCCTTCTTCGCCCTCACCGACGGCCGCGACATCCTGCCGCTGGCCGCCTGCCAGGACCACAAGGCCGCCTTCGACGATGACAGCGGCCCCAACACCGGCGGCATGGGCGCCTATTCTCCGGCGCCGGTAGTGACCCCGGCGCTCTACGATAAGATCGTCCGGGAAGTGGTCCGCCCGACCATCGACGGCATGGCCGCCGATGGTTGCCCCTACTGTGGCACGCTCTTCGTCGGCCTGATGATCAGGGGTGCGGAAATCAAGGTTCTGGAATACAATGTCCGCTTCGGCGATCCGGAAACCCAGCCTCTGCTGATGCGTCTGAAATCGGACCTGGTGCCGCTGCTGCTGGCCTGTGCCAGAGGAAATCTGGGCCAGGAAAAGCTTGAGTGGCATGAACAAACGGCGGTCTGTGTGGTCATGGCCTCGGGAGGCTACCCGGGGTCCTACCGCAAGGGCTTTGAGATCCATGGCCTGGAAGATGCCGCCGGCATGGAAGATCTCTTCGTCTTTCACGCCGGCACCGCCCTGAAGGACGGGCGCATCGTCAATAGCGGTGGCCGGGTTCTCGGCGTGACCGGCCGCGGACAGAATGTGGCCGCCGCTATCGAACGGGCTTACCAAGGGGTCGCCAAAATCCGCTGGGAAGGGGTTCACTTCCGCCGCGACATCGGCCGCAAGGCACTGGAAAGAAGGAGCTGACAATCATGGACAATCCGCCCCTGGTCGGCATTTTGATGGGCAGCGCCAATGATTACGAGATCATGCTGGAGGCCGCCCGCGTGTTGAAGGACTTCGGCATCGTCATGGAGATGACCGTGGCCAGCGCCCACCGCTCCCCGCAAAAAACCTCCCGTTACGCCCGCGAGGCCTCTTCCCGCGGTCTCAAGGTGCTTATCGTCGGTGCCGGCGCCGCCGCCCATCTGGCCGGCGTGATCGCCGCGGAAACCACCCTGCCGGTAGTGGCCGTGCCCATCGATTCCTCGGCCCTCAAGGGCCTTGACGCCCTTCTCGCCACCGTGCAGATGCCGGCCGGCATCCCCGTCGCCACCATGGCCATCGGCAAGGCCGGCGCCCGCAACGCCGGCATTCTGGCCGCCCAGATCCTGGCCCTCGGCGATGCCTCTTTGGCCGACGGGTTGCGCCGCTTCAAGACGGAACTGGCCCGGGAGATCGACAACAAAGCCAGCCTGGTCGAGGAGCGTTTCCGCAAGGATCTCGGCTGACCCGGGCCGCCGGCCAGGGCGTTAAAAAAACCAAACCGCCCCATCGGACAGGTTCGCCATGACCGAACGTTTTCTGCGCTTTCTCGCTTCCCTGCGGCTGACCCTGCCGCTACTCTTCGGTCTCGCCCTGGGGGCGGTGGCGGGAACGGTGATCCCCCAGAACCTGACACCGGCGGAGTACGAAGGCCTCTACCCCGCGGCGCTGACGGTCGTTCTGAAGGCCCTGCAACTCTTCGATGTTTATCGTTCCTGGTGGTTCATCGCCCTTCTCGGCCTGCTCGCCGCCAACCTGCTCTTCTGCTCCTGGCAGCGTCTGCCCGCCCTGGGCAAATCCCTGCGGGACATCCCTGCCGCCCCGCCACCCTACGACGCCCGGCGTCAATTCATCGCCACCTTTTTTCTCCCCGGCGGTGACAGCCGGGGAACGGCCGACGCCGTCGCCGTTTTCCTAAAGCGACGTTTTTCCACCCCGCGCCGCTTTCTTCACGGCACCAACGTCACTTTGGCCGCTCAGCGCGGCGCCTGGACCTCGCTGGCGGTCTTCGCCATCCACGGCGCTATCCTGCTGGTGCTGGGGGGAGGGATGACCGGCGCCTTCCTGGGTTTTCAGGGCTACGCCGTCATTCCCGAGGGAAAAACCGTTCTCGAGCTTCTTCCCCGGCGCGGCGACAAGCCGATACCCCTCCCCTTCGGCCTGCGCTGCGACGCCTTTACCGTCACCTTTCACGAGGACGGCCGCCGTCCCAGGGAATTCAAGAGTCTGGTTTCCATCCTGGAGGACGGCCGGGTCGTTCGTGAACGCCAGGCGATCACCGTCAACAACCCCCTGTCCTTCGGCGGGATCAGGCTTTACCAGTCGGACTACGGTCCCGCTGCACCGCCCAGGGTGACCTTGCGCGTCCATCCTCCGGTGCCCGGCGTTCCTTTCGAGACAACCCTCGCCCCGGGGGAAAGGGCTCCCATGACCCACGGTGGCGAGGTGCGCCTGGTGCGTTTTGTCGCCAACTTCCGTGACTTGGGCCCGACCGCCCTGGTGGAAGTGATGACCAGCGGCGGCGCAAGCTACGCCCTGCCCGTATTCCAGCACCGCCCCGACCTCGACCAGGCCCATCACTTTAAGGATTTACAGATTCACCTCAGCAGTTTTCAGCAGCCGTACTACACAGTTCTTCTGGCCAGCCGCGATCCGGGAGTCCCCCTGGTCTGGAGCGGGTTCATCCTCCTCGCCGCCGGATTGACGACGGCCTTTCTGTGCTCCCGGCGCCGCCTGTGGATAGCCCTGGCTCCGCAAAAGGACGGGCTGGCCCTCACCGTCACCGGGGAATGGCGGCGCAATCCAGCCACCGCTACCGCCTTCTTTCGACGTCTGACCCAGGAAATGAAAAAAGAACTGGGGAAAGAGGATTGAACCCATGTCCGGTTTCTTTTTTTTTAACGTTGCCGCAATCTTTCTTTTTGCCGCCCTGCTCCTGTTCCTTCTCTTCGCCGCCGCCAGGAAACTTTTTCTCGGAAACTGGGGGCGGAATCTCACTTTGGCGGGGCTACTTTTCCTGACCCTCGGCTTCGCCCTGCGCTGGTGGGAATCTTACCGCCTCCTCGGCCACGAAGGACATATCCCGCTCACCAACTTCTACGAATCGCTGGTGTTCTTTTCCTGGACCGTCCTTTTGGCCTTTCTGCTCATCGATTGGCGCTTCCGGCTGCCCATCCTCGGCGCCGTGGTAACGCCGGTGGCGCTTCTTTTTCTGCTCGCTGCCCAACTGACCGGCGACGCCGCCATCCATCCCCTGGTTCCGGCGCTGAAGAGCAACTGGCTGACCTTCCATGTATTAACCTGTTTCCTCGGCTATGCCGCCTTCGCCGTGGCCTGCGCCACCGCCGTTCTCTACCTGATTCGGACAAAAGAAAAAACCGGCGGACAGCCTCCTACCAAAACCCTCCTTCCCGAGCCGGAACTGCTCGAAGAGGTCCACTACCAGGCGGTCCTGGTCGGCTTCCTTCTCCTCACCCTGGGCATTCTGACCGGCTCGGCCTGGGCGCACCGGGCTTGGGGCTCCTACTGGAGCTGGGACCCCAAGGAAACCTGGAGCCTGATCGTGTGGCTGATCTACGCCGCCCTCCTCCACGCGCGGATGGTCCGCGGCTGGGGCGGAAAACCCCTCGCCTGGCTGTCCCTGCTCGGCTTTGCCGCCACCCTCTTCTGCTGGCTGGGGGTCAATCTGCTGCTGCCGGGGCTGCACAGCTACGGCGCGCTGTGAAAAAAACCGGCGGCGGTATTGGCCCGCCTGACCTGACACGGCGGTCTTTCTGGGAAATGGCCACAAAAATGGTATGTTTGACTGGATGGAAACCTCGCCATCCAATCAACAGACAACCCGGAACCCGCCATGGCCGCTTTCGCCCTGACCATTTTCCTCAGCGCCTTTCTGCTCTTCAGCGTCCAGCCCCTGATGGGGCGTTACCTTCTCCCCTGGTATGGCGGCGCCGCCGCGGTGTGGACCGCCTGCATGCTCTTTTTCCAGGTTTTTCTTTTGGGCGGCTATGGCTACGCTCACTGGCTGAGCGGTATCAAGCCCGGACGCCAAAACCGTCTGCATATATTTTTCCTGGTTGTCTCCCTGCTTGTGCTGCCCGTCGTTCCTTCCTATGAACTGGTAGCCCAAAACCAACAGGTTGCCGCCCCCCTGCAAATCTGGCTGACCCTGGGCTTTACTATCGGTCTGCCCTTTTTCCTTTTGGCCGCCACCGCCCCCCTGGTCCAGAGCCGTTTCAGCCACGCTTTCCCCGCCAGCTCTCCCTATCGCCTCTATGCACTGTCCAACGGCGGCTCCCTGTTGGCGTTGATTTCCTATCCGCTGGTGACGGAACCGTTGCTCACCCTGGCCGCCCAGTCCCGGGTATGGAGCGGCGGCTACCTTCTCTTTGTCCTGGCCTGCGGATTCTGTCTGCTGCGCTATTCCCCCGCCGAACCTCCCCCCTACCCCGACGGAGTGCGGCAGGGCATTGCCGCCGCGGAGCAACCCCGTTGCGCCGCCATCCTTCTCTGGCTGCTACTGTCCGCCCTCGGCTCGGCCATGCTGCTGACGACCACCAACCAGCTCTGCCAGGAGGTGGCCTCCGTCCCCTTCCTCTGGGTGCTTCCCCTGACCCTGTATCTGCTCTCCTTCATCCTCACCTTTGAATCGGAGCGCTGGTACCAGCGTTCCCTGTGGGCGGCAGGCCTGGTTCTTCTCACCCCTTTGGGCTGGTACGCGTTTTATGCCGGCCCCCAATTCCCCCTCTGGGCGCAACTGGTCCTCTACCCCGCTCTGCTCTTCGTTGCCTGCATGATTTGCCACGGCGAATTGTACCAGGAACGGCCGGCGGCCTCCCATCTCACCCTCTTCTACCTGTGCCTGGCCCTGGGCGGAGCACTGGGCGGGCTTTTCGTCAGCCTCGCCGCGCCCCTGCTCTTCACCACCTTTCTGGAATACGAGATCGTCCTCATCGCCGTCTGCGCCGCCGCTCTCATCCTCTGGCGCCGGCAGGGCGCCTGGCGCATCGACCGTCGGCTGCCCCTGTTCTGGATTGGGTTCATTCTGGCCGGCTGCGTTGTCGCCTTCCCGGTGATCAAAATCAAGAATCTTGTGCAAGGGGATCAGGGGGTCGTGGAAACAAGCCGCAACTTTTACGGCACCTTGACGGTGCGCAGTGGACAGGAAGAAAACGGCCCCGCCACAACCCTGGTCAACGGCCGCATCATGCACGGCTTTCAGTACCAGGACGAGGAGCGGCGCCTGCGGCCCACCGCCTATTACGCCTACGGCAGCCCGGCCCATCTCCCCTTCACTCTTCATGGCGCAAAAGCCGCAGGGGAGGAACCCATCCCGCCGCGCCGGATAGGGGTCATCGGCACCGGCATCGGCACTCTGGCCGCCTACGGTCTGCCCGGGGATCTTTTCCGCTTCTATGAGATCAACCCCCAGGTCATCGAAGCCGCCCGCCGCCACTTCAGTTTTCTGGAGGATTCCCGGGCGCAGGTAGAGATCGTCGTCGGCGACGGCCGCCTCGCTCTGGAGAAGGAGCTCCGGCAAAACGGCTCCCATCGCTTCGACATCCTGTTCATCGATGCCTTCACCAGCGATGCCATTCCCCTTCACCTGCTGACCGAAGAGAGCTTCCGAATCTACCTCGAGCATCTCCACCCCGACGGCGTTCTGCTCTTCCATGTCACCAACCGCTTCGTGGATCTCGCCCCGCTGGTCCGCGGCGTGGCCGAGAAAGCCGGCCGTCAGGCCGTTCGCCTGACCGCCGCCAAGGATAAGGGGGCGGACCGCGCCTTCTCCCGCTGGGTAGCGGTGACCGGCAACCGGGAGACGGCGGAAAGCCTGCGCCTGGCGCCCCAGCATGAACCCTGGCAGACGAAGGATCCGCCGCCGCTCGTTTTCAGCGACGACTTCTCCAGCCTTTTCAGGATACTGAAACTCGGACTCATCTGAGCGCAGGGGAAGAAAAGCTTTCGAAGAGACTATGGGGGGCCAGGGGCGGGGCAAAAAATGAAAAAAAAAGCCAACGCCCCCTTCTTTTCAGGAGAGCCGTTCGCATGGATAAACACACTGCCTGAAAAAAAGTCTCAGGCCCGGCAAGCTGTTGAAAAACCAAACCCTGTCGCCTTGGACAAGGCGTGCGGATTTTTAAAAAAAGCTTTGACGACCCCGGCAACACAGCACAGGGGTCAAGACACAGCTTTTCAGCAGCCGGCTAGGGGGTCCCCGTCATCGGGCCGATAGTCAGAATCGGCGCGGCTTCGATGCCCCCGGCATTCATCAGCCGAACCAGATGATCCAAGGCTTCGGCGATGTTAATCTGCTCGTCGTCGGGCAATTCCCTGAGGGCCGAAGCCAGAATGCCATGGATGGGGGAAGGCGCTTTTTCGGAAAGCCTTATACCGCCATCGGTAATGGCGATCTCCACCAAACGGCGGTCTTTCTTGCTGCGGTGGCGTTCCACGAGGCCCTTTTCTTCCAGGCGGTCGACAATGCCGACAACCGTTCCGGGGCTGAGGAAAACCGCCTCGGCCAACCGGGTCACCGAAATGGGACTTTTATCGCGAATCACCAGCAGGCAGGCCAACTGCGGTCCGGTGATCTGAAAATCATGGTCCAGTTTGCGGGAGTGAACCTCCACGGCGCGAATGATCTGGCGCAGGGATTTGAGTATGCGCAGTTCGTACTGGTCGGCGGGGATGGGAGGCACGGCCAGGACGGCGGCAAGTTCGCCCCCGGCCATCCCCAAGTCATGGGGGTCAGGCTTCCTCTCTTTGTTTTCTTCCACAGCTGTTTTCTCCTTTCCTCATTGTTATGACGCCTCAACCTCACAACCAGGAATATTTCACCAAGAAAGAAACTAAATTTCTAACATAGTAGACTTTTTTTAAAAAAAATCCATAGGCCGGCAGGGAAATATTTCCGCCCCCTCTTCCCCATCCGGCAGACAGAACCTACTTCCTTCACGCCTCCATTCCCGTGCGCGCACCAAGGAAGTCAACAAATTCAGAGGGCGGCAAGGCTTGGCTGCAGAAAAAACCCTGGTACTGGTCGCAGCGGTGGCGATCCAACAAAGCGAGTTGTTCACTAGTTTCCACCCCCTCGGCCAAGGTTTTGATACCCAGATTGTGGGCCATATGGATCATGGTGACGACCAGGCTCAAATCATTGGGGTCATGGACGATGTCGCGAATGAAGGATTTGTCTATCTTGACCTTGTCGACCTGAAACATTTTCAGATAACTGAGACTGGAGTAACCTGTGCCGAAATCGTCCAGATGAAATTCAACACCGAGTTTTTTTAGTTTAAGTATTTTTTCACGAAGCAGGTCCTGCTCCTTCATGAAAACCGATTCGGTCAGTTCAAAAGCGAGAACGCCGTCCCCCAACCCATTCCGGGCCATCTCCCTTTCCGCCCCGATGAAAAAGCTTTCGTCAAACAGTTGCGCCGTCGACAGATTGATCGAAATGACCAGATCGGCGATTCCGGCCTCCCGCCAGCTCCGCAATTGACGGCAGACCTCTCCGATCACCCACTGACCGATGGCGATGATCATACCGCTGTCCTCGGCCACCGGAATGAAAAGGTCCGGCAAGATCAGACCTTGATCGGGGTGATGCCAGCGCAACAGCGCCTCGGCGCCAACCACCCGGCCATCGGCCAAGTCGATCTGGGGCTGGTAATAAAGGGAAAGTTCCCTGTTGTCGAGGGCGTGACGGAGACCATTTTCCAGAAACATACGGTAGCGGACCCGGTTATCCATCTCCTTCCGATAGAACTGGAAATTGCTGCTGCCCATTTCCTTGGCATGGTACATGGCGTTGTCGGCGTTTTTAAAGAGCTGATGGATATTGCCCCCATCGTCTGGATAGACGCTGACACCGATGCTGGCGGTAATCTTGAAGGATTTCCCGTCGAGAACAAAGGGGTCGACGAAAAGATCCTGGATCTTGCAAACCGCCGCCGTGAGAGCCTCCATGTCCTTGATATCGGTGAGCATGATCAAAAACTCATCGCCTCCGGGACGGCAGACCAGATCGGTTACGCGGACAAAGCCGAGGAGACGGATCGCTATCTGACAAAGCAATTCGTCGCCGGCCGGGTGCCCGAAGGTATCGTTGACCAGTTTGAAACGATCAAGATCGATCAGGCAAAGGCCGATGCGCGCCTTGTTCCGGAACGCCCGGCCCATTTCCTGATTGAATCGCTCCTTCAGGTGACCGCGGTTGGAGAGACCGGTCAAAGGATCATGAAAGGCGAGAAAATTCAATCTCTTCTGCAGCCTTTTCTGTTCGGTGACATCCATGAGAATGGAAATGGTGCCGCTGATCCGATTTTCCCCCTCCCGGACCGGCGAAGCAAAGAGCAGGGCAGAAATGGGCACTCCGTCACGCCGAACCGGCTCATGCTCAACCCCGAGGATCGATTCTCCGGCGAGAAGCCGCTGTTTGAACTCCTCGGCGATGGCTTGCTTGCCGTCGACAACAATCGGCAGGGTTTGCCCCACGACCTCCTCTTCCCGCCAGCCGAACATCTCCTCCGCGGCCGGGTTCCAAAGGGTGACCTTGCTTTCCCTGTCGAGGGCGAAAAGGGGCAGAGGGGAGGCCCGGTAAATGGCCTCGAGGGTGCTGGTGGTTCGCATCAGCCGGGTTTCGGCCTCTTTGCGCCGGGTCACGTCCTGCAGGGCACCGAGAACCATCCGCCGCTCGGCATCGTACTCCGCCATGGTATGGATGGCGACCACGGCGCCATCGGAGGGACGGCGGATTCGATAGTCGATTTCATAAGGTTTCCCCTCCTCGACAAGGGCCCGCAGGGCATCGGCCAGCATCGTCCGGTATTCCGGCAGGGCGATTTCCCGCACTTCGGAAATGGTCCATAGGCGCCCCATGGGCAACCCGTAAATACGATGGGCTTCCTCCGATGCGGTTACCGTGCCCCGGACCATATCGAATTCCCAGCTTCCCACCTGGGCGATACGCTGGGCGCGCCGGAAACGGGCTTCGCTTTCCCGCAGGGCCGCCTCGAACTGACAGCGCTGGGTGACGTCGAGAATCAACCCTTCGAGAATGACCTCCTCCTGGGTCGGCCCATCCACCACCCGGCCCTGCTCCCAGACCCAACGTTCATCACCTTCCTTGCGCCGAATGCGGTATTCGAACTGGAACGGGGTGCGGTTGCGGATCGTCGTCTGGGTATCCTCCCAGACCATTTGACAGTCGTCGGGATGGATGATACCTCCGTAGGTAACGATGCCTCCCGGCATCATTTCGGCAACTTCATAGCCGGTCAGGCGGCGGCAGCCGTCACTGATGAAAAGCATTTTCCAATCCGGGTCGTTACAACAGCGGTAAGCCATCCCCGGCAGATTGTCGAGCAGCGTCATCATCTCACGCCGCGATTCCGCCAATTTTTTCTCGATTGTTTCACCAGAGCTGCTTTCGCAAGCGCTTTCCGGTTCAGAGGAAGGAAGGCCTATTTCCGTCTCCTTGTTGTTTCGGCCGGCCACCAATCTGCCGATACCGATCCCGCACAGGGCGGCAAAAAGGGCGCCGGCCAAACGACGGACAAGCTGGGGAAAAGCAACGTCAGCCGTCAAAGAGCAGAAAAAGGTTTTCTTTTCAGAAAAATGAAAATCAAGAGCAGCATCCACCATCCAGAAAAGGATTCCCAGCCCCAGACATGCCAGGAATATCCGCTGTTTCGATTTCATAAACCTAGCCTTAGACAGAAAAGCCCTTGCTCTGGGTTCACAAAAATTTCTGCCCGCAAAAACCGCGGGGAGTCCGGCCAAAGGGGCCAGGCATTAAAAAATAAAAAACCTTTCCAAAAAAGGCGCATATCTTGCAGAGTTTAGATCGGCAAGGCACTTCAAAAACGGGAGTTTCATTCTTCGGTCACCCCCGGTGTTTTCCCTCCTTCACCGGGGGTTTTTTTGTCAAAAACTTTAGTTGGTTATCAAAAACCACCCTGTTTTTGCCGGGGATATCCGACAGAAAACCGCCGCCTTGGTGACGCCGGCCATTGTGGCATTTTTTCATCGGATTCTCCACCATGGGGAAAAAAACCAACAGCCCCGAAAAATAAAAAAATGGGAGGGGACAAGCTTCCCTCCCAGCGCTTCGAGTTCCTGGTAAATTCAACATTGACCTACCCTGCGGCCGAACCGGAAACCTCCGGATGGTCATCCGTTATTTGAGCTGGTCCGCAGGAATAAGCCAAAATTTGTCCATGTCGACACCAAAGATGAGTACCCCGATGGCCTTATCCCCTTCAATGACGGGCACGGAGACGTGGGCCAGAAAGGCTTTGGTGCTGCGGTCGAACTTGACATCGTCGACAAATACGGTACCTACCCCGCTGTCAAAGGATTTCTTG
The DNA here is from genome assembly GCA_012729375.1 of Deltaproteobacteria bacterium. Classification (GTDB taxonomy): domain Bacteria; phylum Desulfobacterota; class Desulfuromonadia; order Desulfuromonadales; family JAAYDE01; genus JAAYDE01. The sequence continues at coordinate 27,299 of JAAYDE010000001.1, forward strand.
AATTTGGCTTCATCCCCCTGCCAGTAGTCGGAAGTCTTTTCCGACATGGCGACGTTGGCCCCCTGGTTGTCCACCAAAAAAATCTCACGCAAAAACGGGTATTTATCTCGCAGCTCAATGAGATACTTGCCGGCCGCCGAAGTCATCATTCCCTTCATGAAATCGTCAACCCCCGCCGTGCCTAGCCATTTATCGTCGATTTTTTTGATCTGGTCGAGAGATTTCCCTTTGGCGTTTTCAGCTTTAACGGCATCCACGACTATCTTGTCCGCGGCATACTGAATCAGCTTGGTGTTGGCGTAATTGGTAACCTTCTGGATCGGCGTCTCAGCCCGGGACAGGGGTGCCCCCATCAGCAGAACGGCAAAAAAACTGAGCAGGCAGAGGCAAGAACTCGCTTTCTTCATGAATCTTTCTCCTTTTTTTCCAGTTGACGGAAACAGAACAATGTGCGGCATAAAGACATCGAGCCACAATCACCTGAATTATTCAGCTGTAATTAAATGAACTTCTTCGCCCGCTTTCCTATGCAAGGTTGCGGCCAACTAAAACAAAAAAATCCTTCCGTCATCTAAATTCTTCGATGGCAGCCCCGCCGAGGCAAGATCAATCGACCTCCAAATCCTTCTTCCACCGAGAATTGCCCACGTAATCCAGGCCGGCGGTCCGCTTGAGGATCTGGTTCTTCAGCAGGCGCAGCACCTCCCGCCGGTCGAGCAAACCCACCAACAGGTTGTCATCATCCGTTACCGGCAGGTAACGGATTCCGTCCTGCTCATAGAAGGGAAGAACCTCGCCGAGGCTCAGATCCGGAGTCACCACAGGGTGATTGATGTCGGCCACATCGCCGGCGATTACAAATTTGTCGACATCCTCCTCCAGAAAGAGGGATTTCATCTGGTCGAGGGCGATGCTTCCCCGATAACGCCCGTCCTTGGCCCGCACCGGGAAGAAGATGTGGTCGCTCTCCTTGAATTTAGCCAGGATGCCGGAAACCGGGGTGTCTTCATCGATGACATCCAGTTCCTTGGCCATGGCGGCGGATACGGGGAAGGGTGCCAACAGATCAGCCTCCATCTCACCGAGGGCATTGAACCCACCGCTGACCTTCTCGGCGGGATAGGGCTCCTGGCTCTCATAGATTTTAAACGGCCCGGAAAGGGCGTAGCCTACCGCGCTGCCGACAAAAACCGGCAGGATGACGCTGAAATTGCGCGTCGCTTCCATAAGCAGAATGGGCAGGGAAAAAGGAACCTTGCCCACAGCGGAAAACAGGGCCGCCATCCCGATCACCGCATAAAGACCCATGGGATTGCCGACGGGGAAAAGGGATTCGAACACAAGACCCAGGAAAGCACCCATCATGCAGCCGATGTAGAGGCTGGGCGCCAGCACCCCCCCCGCTCCTCCGCTGGCCACGGTAAAAGCGGTGCCGATGATCTTGCCGAAACAGAGAAGCAGCAGAAACCATATCCCGTAATAGCCTTCGATGGCCTCCTGCATGGCTCCGTATCCCAACCCCCAGAGCTGCATGCCGATCATGGCGATGAGACAACCATGGAGCAGGCCGCCGATCCCGGGCTTGACCCAGTCGGGCAGTTTGGAAGCGCGGGCGATGTGGAAAACCTTGTAGAAAAAACGCACGTAAAACCAGCCCACGAGAGAACTGGCTATCCCCGCAGCGACAGCGAATATCAGGTTATAGAGGCCGAACTGCCACACGGATTCCATATGGAAGAGGGCTTCAAAACCGTAAAAGTAGCTGAAAACAAGGTAGGAAATGGTGGCGGAAAAAAGCGCCGGCAAGATGCTTTTGGCCTCCATGCCGTGCTCATAGAGAACTTCGCAGACAAAGAGCGCCCCGCCGACGGGAGCCCGGAAAATGGCCGCCAGACCGGCGGAGGCGCCGCACATGGCCAGCAGGCGGAAGTCGCGCCGGCCCAATTTGACACCGAGAAACTTGTCGAGGCGCAGGAACTGGAGGAAACGGGCCGCTATGGCCCCAAGACCAGTGCCGATATAGGCAGTGGGGCACTCCTTGCCGCAACTTCCTCCCGAGCCGATGGTGATGGCCGCCGCGGTGATCAGCAGAAAGGGGGTTTTTGACTTGACAGCTCCGTCATGCTGGACGCACTCCACATAACCGTCGGTGGCACAAGGAACATCAAAGGGGAGACCGCCATGGTACTTGACCAGGCCGCAGAGAATTCCGCCGAGGGCGGGCACCAAGGCAACCAGCCAGGGATAGGGTGTGGAATTGACCATTTCCACCAGTTTCTCGAACCCCCCCATGCTGGTGTCGATGGCCCAGTTGAACAGAATGGCCCCCAGACCGCCGACCACCCCCGAAGAAACGGTGAGCAGCAGCAGTTTTTTCCAGAGGGTGGCGGAAATACGTAACTGGCCCAGGAAAAAGGCGAAATCCCGCATGATCGGATTGTCAAGAAACCACCGCCAGCGGCGATCCTTGCCGGCGATTCCCGGGCGCCTTGCCGCGCCCGAGGCGGAATCGATTTCCCCGTCGGGATCGGCAAAAACCTTTTCCAGTTCATGGGTGAACCCCTTCCGGTGCAAAAGGGCGCGGATGATCTGTTCCGCCGAACCGGCTTCGAGAATCGTCTCCCGTAAAGCGGGCTCCTCCAGGATAGCCCGCAGACGGGCCAGCAACCGAAAGGTCAGTTTGCCTTTGCTGAGCACCATGAATACAAGATGGACCGGATCTTTCAGCGGATCGGAAACGGCAAGGCCCCTTGTGGAGCGGCCGATCAGCACCATCGGCCGACGGGCGGCGGTGGTTTGGGCATGGGGCAGAGCGATTCCGTTATCGAGGGCGGTGCTGCGCATCCGCTCACGGGCAATGACACTGTCGATCAGCGCCTGCAGATCGAGGTCGGGGTTTTTACCTGCGGTCTCCTGCAGGATTTCCACAACCGCCTCATCGAGGGTCTGCGACGTCAGGTCCGCAACCACATGGTCGGTTCGCAAAAAGCGGGTATAGGGCATGGAATCAATCTCCTTAACTGACAGGGATTTGGGCAGGAGGAGAGTGAAACGAAGAAAAACGACAACACCGCTGGGGGAGATATCATCCGCGGCGTACCGACAGCTCCTCCCGCCGCTTTTCCGACCCTGGGGTCAAAGCCGGTTTCCCTGTATACAATAGCCCTTAACCCGGCGTCAAGAATTAGGGCAAACAAAATCCGCCGCGGCAAAAAGATAAAAAAACCGGCACGGCCGGCTATGGGAAGGAAGGAGACAGGAAAGGAGGGTCAGGGATTTCAGCAAATACGGGCATTGGGGGTGGTGATGGCAGGCGCCTTCGCCGTGCGAACCTGCTTTTGCTGCCTGGGCGGGACAATCTCCCACAGGGGCCGGTGAGCCTCCCGCAGCGCTTCCTCGCGGCTGACGCCGATGTCGTTCAGAAGGTGGTCGTCCAGCAAGAGGAGATCCCGGCGTTGACGGCGGATATCCCGCCACAGGCGCAAAGAGGTCAGGAAATTCTTGAGCAGTAAACGAAAAAACATGGCGCAGGCCCCTTTGGGAAAATACCGTCAACCGGCAAGTTTGAAAGGAGAATAGCGGGGAGAACGGGCGAGCCCCGCCAAAACATTATGGGCGAGACTAAGGCCGGAATCGGCCATGGCGGTAACGACGATCCGTCCCGCCAAGGTGGTCTGGAAGCTTTCGCCCCGGCGCAACAGATAATCCCGTCCATCGCCCTCCTGGGTAACCCAGAGAACCCCCTCGCCGCAGCACACCAAGCGTCCGCAACGGTTACCATCAAGCGCCAGCATCTCATCTTTGCGCAGCAGGATTTCCATAAGCTCCTCCTTGGTTGGGGTCTTATTGAAGCTTACCTTGAAACAGGTTTAAAAACAGACACAAAATCTTTATTTTGTGTCTGTTACAGTTTATAATTTACGCAACTGTGACCATCGCTCTCCCAGGCAACTGTACCTGTAGTTTTCTTTCCTCACGGACTAGGATATTCCCATGCGCACAACGAACAATCGCAAATCCCTCGATCTCCCTCTTTACGAACAGATCGCCGGCCAGGTGGCCGCCCTGGTGGAAAAAGGAACCTTCCGCCCCGGCGACCGGGTTCCCTCCATCCGTGAGCTGAGCCGCCAGTTCCGGGTCAGTCTCAACACCGTAAAAGAGGCCTACGCCCTGCTCGAGGACCGGCGCCTCATCGAGGCCCGGCCCCAGTCGGGCTATTACGTCTGCGCGCGCCTTCCCGAACCGCCGGAGGAGCCGCTGGTCAATCCCCCGGCCATCAACCCGACCGAGGTCAGCATCAGCCGCATTTTCCGCATCGTGATGAACGATCTCCTCGACCCGAAACTGGCGCAGTTGGGCATCGCCTTCCCCAACCCGGACCTGCTGCCGATCGACAAGCTGAACCGGATGCTGGCCACGGAAACGCGCCGCTTCCGACTCTCCTCCATCGCCTATGAAATCCCTCCCGGCTGCGAACGCCTGCGCAAGCAGATCGCCCAGCGCATGCTGGTGACCGGCTGCACCCTGCGCCCCGACCAGATCATCATCACCTCCGGCTGCGTGGAAGCCGTCGTCTTGTCCCTGCGCGCCCTGTGCCGCCCCGGCGACACGGTGGCGATCCAGTCCCCCGTTTACTTCAATTTCCTCCAGGTGATGGAAGACCTGGAATTGAAGATCCTCGAGATACCCACATCACCCCTCAACGGCATGAGTCTCGATGCCCTGGAATACGTCCTCGACAACCATCGGGGCGAAGTCAAAGCCTGTCTGGTCCTGACCAACTTCAACAACCCCTGTGGCGGCACCATGAGCGACAACGACAAACAACGTCTGGTCGCCCTCCTCGACCACCACGGCATCCCGCTGATCGAGGACGACATCTACGGCGACCTCTCCTTCAGCGACCAGAGGCCGACCGTGGCCAAGGCCTACGACCGCACTGGCAACGTTCTCCTGTGCTCTTCTTTCTCCAAGACCCTGGCGCCGGGCTACCGTGTCGGCTGGATCGCGCCGGGCCGTTTTCAGGAAGTCATCGAGCGGGGCAAGATGCTGGCCAACATCGCCACCTCGGCCCCGCCGCAACTGGCCATCGCCGAATTCCTCGCCAACGGCGGTTACGATCATCACCTGCGCAGCATCCGCCGCGTCTATGCCCGCAAGGTGGCGCAGATGGCCGATGTGATCGGGCGCTGTTTTCCGGAAGGAACGCGAGTGACGCGCCCCAGGGGAGGGTTCGTGCTGTGGCTGGAGATGCCCGAAAAGGTCGATTCGATCCGGCTTTTCGATCGCGCCCACCGCCAGGGAATCAGCATCGCCCCGGGACCACTCTTCTCGGCCAGTGGCAAATACCGCAATTTCGTGCGCCTCAATGCCGGCTTCTATTCCGAGAAGATGGAAAACGTCATCGCCACTCTCGGCCGCCTGGCCCACGAACTGACCTCCTGAGCGCCGCCAGCGCCGCCCTGTCGGCGCTTTCTGTTTCCCCTCTCCGCACCATTCATAAACCGCTGGTTGTCCGCGGGCGCCGGCTGTTCTGGAAGGCCAAACTATTATTTCATTTTCAACCCCAACCCACTTTTTTTCAGATATAATCAAACAGCGTTTTTAATTCATCGCTGATTGTTTCATCCATCGGGCCGGATGCATATGTCCCTTGCATTCCGTGGCTTCGTGCCGTAGAATTAAAAAATTTTTTACTGATTTGATCGCCACCGCCGGCAGAAATGCCGTCACTATCCGTGCCATTTTCATTTCTCAGCAAAAGAACGAGGTGCTTTATGAAAAACCGTTTCCCTTCCCTTGTCCTTTCGGCGACCGTCCTCCTGCTGTCCGTTTTCATCCAAACGGCCGCCGCCGAAAAGCCGTTGCGGCTGACCTACAGCATATTTTTCCCGCCTGCTCACGGCCAGGCGACGGCTGCCATGGAGTGGGCCAAGGAAGTTGAAAAAAGAACCGCAGGCCGCCTTGTCATCGACACCTTCCCCGGCGGCACCTTGACGCCCGCCCAAGACGTCTATGACGGAGTCGTCAACGGCATCTCAGACATAGGCATGTCCTGCTTCGCCTACACCCGCGGCCGCTTTCCGATCATGGAGGCCCTCGATCTGCCGATGGGCTACCCCTCCGGCCTCGCCGCCACCCAGGTGGCCAACGAGTTCTACGCCGTCATGCAACCGAAGGAGCTCAACGACGTGAAGGTGCTCTACCTCCACGCCCATGGGCCGGGGCTCCTGCACACCAAAACCCCGGTTCGCAAAATGGAGGATCTGAAAGGGATGAAGATCCGCTCCACCGGCTTCAGCGCCAAGGTGACCGAAGCCCTCGGCGCCATTCCCGTGGCCATGCCCCAGGGGGAAACCTATGAAGCCCTGCAGAAAGGGGTGGTCGGCGGCACCTTCACCCCCATCGAAACGTTGAAAGGCTGGAAGCAGGCCGAAGTGATCAAATGCACCACCGATTGCCCGGACATCGGTTACACCACCGCCATGTTCGTGGTCATGAACCGCGCCAAATGGGATTCCCTGCCCGCGGACATCCAAAAAATCCTTGCGGATTTGAGCCGGGAATGGATCCAGAAACATGGAGAGGAGTGGGACCAGCTCGATCAGGAAGGAAAGGAGTTTTCCTTAAGCCGGAACAATGAAATCATCCCCCTAAGTGAAGAGGAAAGCAAAAAATGGGTTGCGGCCGTGGCGCCGATCATCGATGATTACCGCCGCGCCACCAATTCCAGGGGACTGCCCGGCGACAAAGCCGTCGCCGAAATTAAACGGCTGATCCAGGAGCACAAATAGTCGCCGGTGGGGCCGGCGGTCGGTCGGCCCCACCCTTCCATATCGACCCTTTCCGCCCGCCGGGAAAAACGACCACCATGCATCGCCTTGAGAAACGGATCAACAGTTTCGCCGCAACCGTCAATTGGGTATCCGCCGCGGCCATTGTGGCGATGATGCTGCTGACCACCCTTGATGTCCTGCTGCGGCTGTTCAAGAGTTCCATCCCCGGCACCTATGAGGTCATCGGCCTGCTCGGCGCCGTGGTCAGCTCTTTTGCTCTCGGCTACACATCAGTGGAAAAGGGGCACATCGCCGTCGACTTTCTGACCAACCGGCTGTCGCCGGCCTGGCAGTCGCTGATCACCGCCGTCAACGCCGCCGTCGCCACCGTCCTTTTCGCCCTGATCACCTGGCAATCGTTCATCCAGGGGATGAACATAATGAAGCGGGGGGAGGTGACCCTGACGGTGCAGATCCCCATCTACCCCTTCGTTTTCGGCGTCGCCGTCGGCTGCGGTTTGCTGTGTCTGGTCCTCACGGCTGAATTTACCCGCGCCGTCCGCGCTTTTCTGGAGAATCTCGAGCCCTGACCGGGCCGCCGCAAGCTATGGAACCAGTCTGGCAGAAAATCTTCCTATGACACCCACACTCATCGGCTTCATCGGTATCATCGCCCTTTCGGTTCTCATATTTTCCCGCATGCCGGTCGGCTTTGTCATGGCCATCATCGGTTTTGTCGGCTTCGCCTCCATCGTTTCCTTCGACGCCGCCCTCAACCTGCTGGCCAAAGACATCTTCTCCACCTTCAATTCCTACAGCCTGACCGTCATCCCCCTCTTCGTCTTCATGGGTCAGCTGGCCTTCCACACCGGACTGAGCTCTCGGCTTTTCGATGCGGCCTACAAGTTTATCGGCCACCTCCCCGGCGGCCTAGCCATCGCCACCGTCGGCGCCTGCTCCTTTTTTTCCGCCATCTGCGGCTCCACCAACGCCACCGCCGCAACCATGGGCGCAACCACTTTGCCCGAAATGAAACGCTACAACTACAAGCCGGAGCTGGCCACCGGGGTCGTCGCCGCCGGCGGCAGCCTCGGCATCCTGATACCACCGAGCGTCATCTTCATCCTCTACGGAATCATGACCGAACAGTCGATCGGCGTTCTTTTCATCTCCGGGATCATCCCCGGCCTTCTGCTGGCCTTCCTCTTCGCCATGGCCATCCTCATCTGGGCCACCTGGAAACCGGAGATCGGCCCCAAGGGGCCGCGCGCCTCGTGGCCGGAGCGCCTCGCCTCCCTGGGCGGCATGGTGGAAATTCTCATTCTCTTTCTCGGCGTCATGGGGGGGCTTTTCGCCGGCCTTTTCACCCCCACCGAAGCGGGGGCCATCGGCGCCTTTGGCACTCTGGTTTTTTCCTTGCTGCGGCGCTCTCTGACATGGCGGGGCTTTACCCAATCTCTTTTCGAAACCACCCGGATTTCCTGCATGATCCTGGTGATCGTGGCGGGGGCGACGATCTTCGGGCGCTTTCTGGCCGTATCCAGAATCCCTTACAACATCGCCGGCTGGATCGCCGAGAGCCAGCTTCCCGGCTGGGGGGTCATGCTGCTGATTATTTCGGTTTTTCTGGTGGGGGGTTTTTTCATCGACGCCCTGGCCCTGATCATGCTCACCGTGCCGATCTTTTACCCGGTGGTGACCAGCCTCGGCTACGATCCGATCTGGTTCGGGGTGGTCATCGTCCTGGTCACCCAGATGGGGGTCATCACCCCGCCCGTGGGGGCCAACGTCTACATCGTCAGCGGCGTGGCCCGGGACGTGCCCCTGGAAACCATCTTCAAGGGGTGTGTGCCGTTCCTGCTCGCCCTGATCGTCGAGACCCTGCTGCTGATCCCCTTCCCGCAGATCGCCCTGTGGCTCCCCCGGCTGGTGGCGCAATGAACAAAAAGGGCTGACTGCTCAGCCCCTTTGCCGCCGGTAGATGCTTTCAGCCACCAGCAGAATGACTCATTACCGGATCCCCGGTTTTTTTGCGGATCTCAGGTTCCCATCGTCAATTAGGGTTCTGTCAATATTTCATGTAGTGGAAGGGCTCGATCTCACACAGGGCTTCGGCTGAAAGTGTGGAGAATTTTTCCTTTTTGAGAAGTTCCTTGGCCAGCGCCGGATCCTTGACGTCGAGGATGAAGACCGCATCGACATGGCTTTCGATGACGAAGCCGTAGGCGTTTTCGATATTGATGCCCGCAGCGGCCAACACCTTCATCAGTTTATCGAGACCGCCAGGCTGATCCTTCATCAACACCGCGATCACCTCCTTGAGCTCAACCTTGATTCCCTCCTTGCTGAGGGCTTTTTCAGCCCGCTCCACGTCATCGACGATGAGATTGAAGAAGCCATGATCGCCGAAGGAGGAGATGGTGGTCGCCCGAATATTGATCTTTTCCCGGGCCAGGATGGAGGTGACCCTGGCCAGAACGCCGGGCTGGTTTTTCGCCGGAATGGTGAGCTGGTAGGCTTTCATGGGAGAATTTCCTTCCTCTGCAAAGGGTGGCGCTGCGCTGAATTCCATCATGGACCAAGCATCTGGTGACTGCGGTCAGGGGTCTTTCTTTTCCGCACCGGCAGCTCGTGAGGGACGGCGGTAGCGGCGGCGGCGCGGACGTTTCTCCTTCCCGGAGGATTCCGCAACCGGACCGGACCGGCATATCAGTCCCTGCCAGCGGGCGGCAAGCTCCGCCAACGGAGGATGATCCATCACATACAGCAAAAAAAGTTCCAGGGCAAGAGGGGTAAGGGGATGGCGCAGAAAACGGGCCTCACCCCGCAGGCCGACCCCCCGGACGAGGCGGAAACAGGCGACCAGAAGCTCCCTTGCCTGCTGACGGATGCCCTGGGCGATGCTGAAATGGCGGCAATGGGGAAGGATGGTCTCAGCGGCCTGATGAAGGGCGTCGACGATGTGGCTTTCGCGCCGGGGAGGAAAAGCGGCCAGATAGGGCGCCAGGTAGAGGGTGGCGATAACCAGGGATTCGTCAACGGACCCGCCAGCGGCGGCCCTCTCATCCAGGCGACCCAGCAGGGCGAAGCTATCCCCGTCGCCGCAGTAGCCGGCGAGAAGATGGGGAAGGAGTCCGAAATCCCGCGCCTGAAGAAGCACCTTGCCCCCCACTCCGCGGCGGAAAAGCTCAGTCACCTCGTCCCGCAGGCGGGAGGGCGAAGCCTCGGCGATGAGCGGAGCGCAACAGCGCATTCCCGCCGCCAGATCCGGGTCCAGGGTGAAATCGAGCCGGGCGGCCAGTTCCAGGGCCCGCAGCATGCGCACCGGGTCTTCACGGAAACGGGTTTGCGGATCGCCGATGACCCGCAGGCGGCGCGCCTGCAGATCTTCGAGCCCACCCACGTGATCGATGACGGAAAAAGTGGCGATGTCGTAAAACAGGGCGTTGATGGTGAAATCGCGGCGGAAGGCATCCTGACGCGGCGAGCCAAAAACATTTTCGACAAAATGGAAATGATCGCCGGGGTCATCGGGAAGTTCGTCGGGAGTGGGGGCGCGACGGAAAGTGGCCACCTCGATCACCTTGTTGTCGCGGAAACGGATATGGGCAAGACGGAACCGCTTTCCTATCAGAAAACAGTTGCGGAACAATCGCTTGATGCGCGACGGAGTGGCGTCGGTGCCGATGTCAAAATCCTTGGGCGTGCGCCCCAGCAGCAGATCCCGCACGCTTCCCCCCACGAGACAGGCACGATGACCGTGACGGCTCAGCCGGTAGAGGATCTTGAGAACATCAGGGTCGATGAGACCGCGGGAAATGCTGTGATTCTCCCGGGTGACAATGCGCGGTTCCCCGGGGGGGTCGAGAGAAGGGTCGAAGGGTGCGATATCGGTCATAAGGGGTTCGGCGGAAATTTTCGGGACTGGATCGGGCATATTCAAAAGCTTTGTTTCCGGCACTATACCAGAAGCCAAAAAGCATATAAAGAAAAGCCTGCTTTTCCCCGGCGGGAAAGCCGGGAGCGGGATAAGATCTCTCTTCCTTCGGAAAGAGAAGCAGTTCACCATTGTCCCATTTGCGGCGAAAGGATATCCTTCAACTATGCCTCAGTTGACCGTCGAACCGTCAGAAGAGAACCTCACCGTCCTCGAGTTTCTGTGCCGCCGCGTTCCGGGCGCCCCTTCCTCCTACCTGCGCCAGCTGTTGAAGAAGGGGGAAGTCGCCGACTCCTCCCGCGTGCTGGGGGAGGGGGATGTCCTGCGCGCCGGCCTGACGGTGCGCCTCCCCGGTTCCCACCGCCTGCAGGAAATGCTCGCCCGGCCGCCACTCCCGGGCAATGAGGTGGAGACCCTTTTTGAAAGCCGGGAAATCCTCGTGGTGAACAAACCCGCCGGCCTCGCGGTCCACGCCGCCCAGGGGCACGACGGGGACAACCTCACCAAGAGGGTGGCGGAACTGATCCGCCGCCGGGGGGATCGGTTCCGCGTCGCCCCGGTCCACCGCCTCGACCTGGAAACCTCGGGGCCGCTGCTCTTCGGCAAGGGTAAAAAGTCCTGTGCCGCACTGGGCAAATTGTTCATGGAGCAGCGCGTGGAAAAACTCTACCTGGCCCTGGCACGGGGCAGGATCGACGGCGCCGGCACCCTGACCGGAAGCGTTCCCGCCAAAGGCCGTGAAAAACAGGCGGCAACGGTATTCCGCGTTGTCGCCGCCAACGAGGAAGCCACCCTTGTGGAACTGGGGCTGATCACCGGACGCCAGCATCAGATCCGCCGCCAACTGGCGGATCGGGGGCACCCCCTGTTCGGCGACCGCCGCTACGGCGGCCCCTGCCCGCCGGGTCTCCAGCGCCTTTTTCTCCACTGCCGGCGACTGTCCTTCGTCGATCCCTTCAGCGCCAATCCCGTGGTCGTCGACGCGCCGCTGCCGCCGTCCCTGATCTCCTTCGCGGCATCTCTTCAAGTGCCGCCGGAGATTTGAAAAAGGGCCTTTTTTCTGTAGTCAACAGGCCGTCAGCCATCCTCGGGGAGCTTTCGTTTGCGCCCCTCGCGATCGACGCAGACCATGGTGACCACGGTGGAAAAGATCGCCTCGCCGACGACGCCGTTGTTGTAAACCTTGATCCGGTAGTCGACCGAGCTGTTGCCGACGCGGGAGCGGTTAACGACAAAACGCAGAACCGATCCCTGTTCCACCCGGCGGCGGAATTCCACCTCGTTGAAAGCGATGGTGACAAAATCGGCGGCGGGATAATCGATGCGGACAGCGATGTAGGCCGCTTCATCCACCCATTTGAGCATATTGCCGCCGAAGAGGAAGCCGTAATGGTTGAGATGTTCGGGCAGCACCAGTTTGAAGTTTTCCATGGGGCCTCTCCTTTTTGGGCCGGGGGTAATCTTTCCCGGAAGTTTGGAAATTGATCTTGCTTCACCCGATGGCAGCGATTAGAATTCAAAGCATTTACCATGCTGGCGGCGGTTCCCGCCACCGCGGCAACACCCCGGTCATGATTCCTTCGGCCCGGGCCTTTTCCTGCTCCCCTTTTTCCCCGCGGAGCAGAACGATCACCTGGCGCCTGTGCCTAATCAATAAATATAATATATATTCGCCATAACAGCACAATAAGGAGAATTTCGATGGATGCCACCCGCAGCGACAAGATGGAGAGGGAATTCCCCGGCACCCTTCCCGGTGACGACGTGCGCCAGATCATGTGGCGCTATGCCGACCGCTTTGATCTCCAGATGGCCGTGCAGTCGGCCCGGAGCCTGGCCCGGGGCCTCGTCGCCCGCCTGGTCGCCGACGGCCAGAGGAACACCCATGAATGGAATTCCCGCAAGGCGGAACTGCTCAGCGCTTTTGACGAAACCGGCCTGACCACCATTTACATGGACCCCGAGGAAGGGGGGTTCATCGAGGGACCGAAAAACCTGGCCCTGGGTCTCGTCGCCTTCGAACTCTCCTGGGTGGACGGCGGCGCCGCCACCTGTTCCCTGGCCAGCAATCTGGCCCTGTCGCCGATTCATGAGAAGGGGACCGCGGAGCAAAAGCTGTTTTACATGAGCCGCTGCGCCCCTCCCCAGCCCGGAGAAGACCGTCAGATCTGGCGCGGCGCCTTCGCCCTGACCGAGCCCCTTCCCTACGTCGGCGTCGATACCGGCGTCGTTTCCGGTAAGATGCGCATCGCCTCCTGGCCGGCAGGGGAAGAGCCTATCCTGCAGATCGATAAGCGCGGACGCTTCATCACCAACATGGATTTTGCCAACTTCGTCACCGCCGCCGTCGATTCCGCCGATGAGCGGATCAAGGGAAGCTGCATGATCATCCTCGAGGAAAACGATCCCGGTGTCTTCGACCGCGGCGCTCCCACCCTGAAGATGGTCCATCAGCTCTCCTCGACCCGTGATCCCGTTTTGAGCCTCAAGGTGCCCGCCTCCCGCATCATCGGCGGCTATACCGTCAAGGACGGGGTCATCGTTCCCAACTTCAACCACAGCGAGGTGATCGAGTCCGTTTTCCGGCGCACCCGCGTCCCCGTCGGTCTGATGACCTCGGCCAAGCTTCTCTCCGCCGTCGAGCCGATCATCCGCTACCAGCGCAGCCGCTTCCGGGGCGGCGCGGCCTGCGCCCCCGGCAGCCCGCGCCACGACCTCGGCCTGCAGCAGAAAGAGGACGCCGTGCAGCGCCTGGCCGACATCTGGGCCTGCGGCGAAGCAGGCGCCTCTCTGGCCTTCGCCGCCTTGCGTCTGCTGGACGAGTTCGACCCCATTGAGCGGGACAAGGAAAGGCTCCTCGCCGCGCAGGGGGTGATCGGCGCCCGGGCGACGATGAAACTGTTCAAAAAGCTGGAAACGGAGGCCCTGGAATATATCGAACTGGCATCCTCTTCTGTGTCTGCCGGGGAGCATTCCCGCGCCGCCGAACTGGCGGCCAATCCCCTGATCCGCTTTCTGGTCCTGGAAGCCCAGGCCAATGTCCTGTGCCCCGCCTGCAAGCTCTGGAACACCGGGCAGGGCGCGATCATGATGCGGGAAGCCGTTGGCCTCATGGGCGGCTACGGCATCACTGAGGATTGCCCTGGTTTCCTTTTTCAGAAATACACCGACGCCCAGCTCGAAGCCACCTACGAGGGGCCTGAGGCGGTCCAGCGCCGCCAGTTGAGCATCACCATGACCAGCGAACTGTTCCTTGCCCAACTCCGCCACTGGCTCAAGGAACTGAAGGCCATCACCGCCAGCCACCCGGCCACCGGCGCCGGCGCGGTGGCCGCCGCCCTGGAGCTGTGGCTGTGGACCCTGGCCTATCTGCAGAAAAGCAAGGATGCCGACGGCAAGCCCCTTTTCCACAATCAGCGCCACGGCGTGGTCTTTCCCCTCGCCGACGCCCTGTGCTGGCTTTTGGCCAGCCGCTACCAGATTCTCGATGTGCTGGAACTGGAGCGGAAAGGACCCGAGAGCCCCGTTCTCGCCGAAGGTCTGGCCGGCTTCGTCAATTTCTTCAGCGATCTGGCCGGCACCCAAAGCGGCCGGACCGCCGGCGAAGCGGCCAGAATCTGCGCCGAGCTGGCTTGCGGCTTCCACCGCGAGGCAAGGCAAGACCCGGAGCTGGCGGAATTCTCCAGGCTCCGTGGCCGGGTCGATCTTGCCCTGGCCGGATCGCGCCGGGCGAAGGACCGCGCCGCCGAGGCTCTGACCAAAATCACCATCCCGGAGATTCTCGACTATCCGGTGTGATGTTTCGAGGCTGTCTTTTTTTGAACCGACTGAGCGCCCAAATTTAACAGAATCAGGAAACCAATATGGACAACCAGATCATGGAAGTCGACATCGCCTGTGTCGGCTTCGGACCAGCCATGGGCGGATTCCTCACCACCCTCTCCCGGGCGGTGGCCGACGAGTTCGGCGAGACCTTGCTGCCTAGCGCCGTGATGCCCGGCATGCCGATGCAAATCGTCTGCTATGAACGGGCCGACGACATCGGTTTCGGCGTCTCCGGTGTGGTCACCCAGGCCCGCGCCATCCGCGAATCCTTTCCCGACCTCAAACCCGAGGAAATTCCCCTGGCCGCCCCGGTCCGCCAGGAAAAGGTTTATTACCTTCTCGACCCCATCGGTGCCAGCCGCCGCTCGTCGGGGCTGAAGATCGCCGACCGGCTTCTCAAGTTGGGCAAGCGTCTTCTGCCCGTCCGGGACGACGCTTATGAGCTCCCCTACATCCCTCCCTTCCTGCACAAAAAGGACGGAATGATCATGTCGGTGGGCCAGTTTGCCCAGTGGGTCGGTGGCCAGCTGATGGGCACCGGCCTGGTGCAGATCTGGCCCGGCACCCCGGTTGCCGAACCTCTTTTCGAGGGGGACCGGGTGATCGGTGTCAAGCTTGCCGACCAGGGCGTGGAAAAGGACGGCACCCCGGGACCCAATTTCCTTCCCGGCATGCATATCCACGCCGCCCTGACGGTGGTGGGAGACGGCCCCGTCGGCGCCGTCGGCCAGTTCCTCGACCGCCGTTTCGGCTTCCCCGAAGGGAACCAGCAGCGGGAATGGGCGGTGGGCATGAAGGCAGTGGTGGAACTTCCCGAGAGCTGCACCCTGCCCACGGGCTCGGTCCTGCACACCATCGGCTATCCCGAGCCGGAAATCTTCGGTTTTTTCTACGTCCTTCCCAACCGCATGGCTTCTCTGGGAATCTTCGTGCCCTCCTGGTTCGACAGCCCCTGCCGGACCAGCTACCGCTACCTGCAGCATTGGATGATGCATCCGGCCATCTGGCAGCATATCGAGGGGGGGCGGCTGGTCTCCTGGGGCGCCAAGACCCTGCAGGAATCGGGCAAGCGCGGCGAGCCGTTCCTTGTCGGCGACGGCTACGCGCGCATCGGCGAAGGCTCCGGCTGTACCAACGTGCTGACCGGCTCGGGGGTGGACGAGGCCTGGCTCAGCGGCGTCCAACTCGCCGAAGGGGTGATCGAACTGGCCAAGGCGGGGCAGCCCTTCAACCGCGCCAATCTGGAGCGGGTTTACGTCCAGCGGCGGCGCGAAAGCTGGCTGGAAAAGGAAGCGCGAATCGCCAAAAAGGCCCGTGACGGTTTCCAGCGCGGTTTCATTCCCGGCGTGATCGGCATGGGCCTGACCGGCTTCAGCCGCGGGCATCTCCACATCCCCGCCCAGATCCGCCGCCCACGGGAACAGATCCGCTCCCTGGAAGCGTTCTGCGCCAACCGCGTCTCCCCGGAGGAACTGGTGACCCTTCGCGAAGAGGCCCGCGCCAAGGGTGTTCCTGTCTTCGACGCGGTCATGGATCGCCTCGGCTGGCCGAAGATCCCCTGCGACGGCAAACTGCTGGTCTCCCATCAGGACGTGCTGTTGATGGGGGGCAAGGTACAGGCCGCCGCCGGCTTCGCCGACCATGTCGCTTTCCTCGATCCGACGCTGTGCCGGGACTGCTATCCCCAGCTCTGTGCCGAGATCTGTTCCGGCCAGGCGATAACCCCCGGCGAAGGCGGCGGGCCGCCCCAATTCGACCGCGACAAGTGCGTCCACTGCGGCGCCTGTCTGTGGAACTGCACCCGCGGGAGGCTGGATGATCCGGAACGGGGCAACATCGATTTCCGGGCGGGCTCCGGCGGCCTCCACTCCGCGGAAAACTGACCGCGCTTCGCCGAAAAGGAATTCCGGATACATGACTTGGCAAGTTCGGCCATAAAGACCTATAACAATGAGAATATTCAGCATCAAAGAAGATGGAAAATTTGAGGAGTTTTCACAGAGACATTTTAATGTTGATCATGATGAATCGGTATTGGAAAATTGGCTTGAAAGTAACTCCGACGAAATTCTTGAAGACAGCAAACTCCTCATTATTGGTCGACAAGTCACAACAAATATCGGGAGCATAATTGATCTCCTTGGAATTGACAGAGAAGGAAATACTGTCGTTATCGAGCTGAAACGGGACAGAACGCCTCGTGATACTTTGGCCCAGGCTTTGGAATATGCTTCATTTGTGGAGGAACTTGACACCAATCAACTCGAAGAAATCCTCCAGCGCTATGTAAGTGCCGAGGCAATAAATCTTGCCAGTTATCACCGAAATTATTTTGAACTGGCTACGGATGAAGCCGTTTCATTCAATAAGGAGCAACGGATTGTTCTTGTTGGCCAACGAATCACCGGTGAGATAAGGCAAACATCAGCTTTTTTACGTAGAAAGGGCATAAGAGTCACGTGTCTTGAATTTTCCTATTTTCAGGCAAATGGTGAAAAACATCTTCTTTCCTATGACATCGTTGTCGGAAAAGAACCGCCAAAAATAAAACAAATAACCTCTGGGGCCTTGCCCAGTGTATCGAAAGATTCATTCATGGATGCTCTGGACAATAATGGAAAAGAGGTTTTCGGCCAATTGCTCAATTTTGCAGGAGAAAGATCATTCCCTATTCATTGGGGGACGAAAGGTTTCTCAATGAACGTTGACAAAGGTGGCACGAATGTCGTCATGTGTTACGGTTATCCACCAAAATCAGTTTACAAACAATCAGTCTATACGGCCCTTGTGGGCAGGGGCGGTTTTTTGAGTAAATTGGATATCCCAGAGTCGCAGGTAGAACAACTTTGGCAAGAGGCACAGAAAACAAATCTGTTTCAACCCGCAGGGCGGGAGCTCAAGACCTTGATCAACCGGAAATTCAGTGACACGGAAATTCAAGTTCTTATCGGCTGGTTGGAGAAGCTCGCTAAATCAATTGAAAACTATGAGTTATATTGAACGACAGTACAGGACAAAACTGGGCGGTTGAAAAGCTTGCCAAATGAAATCTTCTGGTATTTGTGAAATGTGTGGCCACCAGGTTGGTGTCCGGCAAAAAGCTCACATTGTTGCCGAAGGGAAAAAGGGCGGGAACAATTTGCTGATGTTGTGCCCAACATGCCATATTATGTTTGATACTCACGTAAAGCCCAAAGTATTCAGGGCTTTGCTTGAAGCCGGCGTAGCTGAAATGCCTGTTTCATGGGAAAAATCAATTTATCAACAAGCAGCCGAGGCATCTGCTCAATCAAAAAAACAAAAAGAAAAATCACCGAACCTACAAGGCAAAGGGACGGAATAGAGCGACAAAGATCCTCTATAAAAACGGTGCTTGGTTTGCTCAGTTGATAGCGGTTCACAGTTGGATTGAAGCCTTTGGTTTCGCCTTGTCCGGCGACCTCCTTTTCTTTATGCCGATAAAGAAAAGGAGGCAAAAGAAACCGGCCCCGTTTCCCCTCGCCCTGAAGGGTCCCCTCCGGCGAGCGGAACAATGGGGGTTGAAAGGCTTTTGAACTTCAGATTCTCAAACCCCATGGTTGACGCAGCCGGAATGCCGCCGGTTTCTGGCGGGCTAGTCAACGGGGCGCCCTTTTTCGCTTCCTTTTTGGGAGCGCAAAAAGGAAGCCGGGGGCGGGGCCCCGAGGCAGAAGCAGCAAGTGCGAAAGTCCGGCAGCCACCCGATGGCAGCTAGCAGTTTAACGGAAGCCTTTGGTTTTGCCTTTAAGACGATCCCGGAGACAAGCACCAATCAAGTCATTTGAAGACCATTCGCCCCATTGGTTTGCGGGGCACATAATAAGGAGTGCAGCCAAAATGAGTACAGGATTTCACATCGTCGTCTGCGGCAGTCTCGTCCCAGATCCGCTGCAGACCCTGGCCCCCGTTCAGGGGCCGGCGGGACCGGCCCTCAAGAACGAACTGATGCTGCCAGCGGTTCTCGATCCTTTCGCCGCCCATTCCCTTTACGAAGCAGCCAACCTGGCAAAGAAAGCGCCGGGGAGCAAGATCTGGCTGGTCAGCCTGGGAAACAAGGCCAAGCTGCAGCAACTGATGATGACCGTCGCCCAGAAGGTGCCCTTCGAACTGGTCCCCCTCGACGGCCCGGCCAGCGGCTTCACCGATTCCTTCGAAGTGGCCGCCGCCCTCGCCGGCGCCATCGACAAGATTCCCAATTTGGACCGTTCCCGCCTGCTGCTGTTCGGCGGCTGCGCTTCCGCCTCCCGGGATGCCGGGGTGACCATGCAGATGGTCGGAGAGCGCCTCGGCATTCTCGATCAGTTTCTGGCCGTGGATGAACTGAAGGTGGAAGAGAACGGTTCGCTCCGTTTTCTGGAGCGCATTGAAGGAGGACGGTATCAGGTTTCCGTCTGCAGCGGGCCGCCGGCGATGGTCGCCTGGGCCACCGGCAACCTGCCGGAGCCTCCCAACAACCCGCAGATCGGCATGCAGAACATGCGCGCCATCATGCCCGCCCTGCAGAAGGCCCAGCCGGCCCCCGTGGCCACATCCGGCATCACCTTCGCCAGCGTTACCCTGCCCGCCCAACAGCGGCAGACCCGCATCGTCAAGGACGCCTCGGTGGAAGAGATCGCCAAGGAGATCGTGGCCTGGATCAAGGAATAACGGCTGCGTCGACAACCCCAGGAGATGATCAATGGAGAAGATTCTCTTTTTAGCTTGCACCCAGGAGGATGGCGTCCTGCCCAAGGCGGCGCTGGAAACCCTGACGGCGGCCGCCGACCTGGCGGCTGCGGTCCAGGCCCCCCTAGCCGTGGGGCTGATCGGTGAAAACGTTCAGGCCGCGGCCGATGCCATCGCCGCCTGCGGCGCCCAGGAGTTTTGCGCCGTAACGGGAGAAGATTTCGCTTCCTCCCGTTATGCCTCTGATGCCGCCGCCGCCGAGGCTCTGGTCCGCAAGACCTCGGCCACCCTGGTTCTGGCCCCGGCCCTGAGCCGTTTGGCTAAGGCCCTGCCGGGGGTCGCCCTGCGCCTCGACGGCCGCATCGAAACCCATGTCTGCGCCGTCGACGGAGCCCTCAACATCCAGCGCTGGTATTACCGCCAGCGCATGATCGCCACCCTGACCCGCAGCCAGCGCCCCTGGTTCCTGCTCATCGACCCCGGCGTCTTCAAACCTTGGGAAGGACAGGCGGCAAGCGTCATGGTGGAGCCGGTCGCCGTCACTCTGCCGGAAAGCGCCCGTCGCACCCGCTTTGTCGGTTTCGAGGCGCCGCCGGCCGACGCCCAGACCATCCGCCCCGAGGCCGAACTGCTGTTCGTGGCCGGCGCCGGCTGGACCAAGAAGCAGGCCGATGGCCAACCGCATGTCAAGGTAGCGGAAAAGCTGATCCACGACTTCATCACCAAGGCCAAGGCCTCCCTGGGAAGCAGCAAATCCCTGGTCGATCAAACCAGCGAAGGCGGCGAAGTGATCTCCCTCCTCAGCCATCTCAACCAAGTGGGACAGACGGGAGCCACCCCGCGCCATCCCAAGGGGCTGGCCACCTGCTGCCATGGCGAGGAGCCCCATACCGTTGGCTGGCGCTTCATCAACAAACGCCGCGCCGTCAACCTCGACGCCAACTGCGGCTGGGCCATCGGCAAAGCGGACGTCCTCTATGTGGCCGACGCTTTTCAGGTCGTCGCCAAAGTCAACGAACTCCTCGGCGATTGATTTTCCATCCCGACCGGGAATATTCCGGGGCACGGCCTGCCGTGCCCTTGTTTTTTGGCACAGAAACCGGTTTTTGACTGACGGCTTTCCAAAGGATCGCGGCCCTTTACCTTGCCAGGGGGTCCTCCGGTGACCGTCGCGGGAAGACATCCATTGACCCACAATAAAACTTCGCCATTGTTTTTCATGGGCGTTTTGTGCGCCCTGGCGGCGACCATCATCTGGTCGGGAAACTTCATTGTCGCCCGCGGCCTCGGCGGCCATTTTCCGCCGGTGCAGCTGGCCTGGTTCCGCTGGCTGACGGCCACGGTGATCCTGCTCCCCTTCGCTTTCCGCAACCTGGCCAGGGAACGCCGCCAGATCAAGTCGAATCTCGGCTTCCTCAGCCTGACCGCGCTGATCGGCATTACCGTCTTCAACACCCTCATCTATATCGCCGGCCGCTACACCACGGCGCTGAACCTGGCCCTGATCGCCACCTTCACGCCGATCTTTCTGCTGCTGCTGTCCCGGATATTCCTCGGCGAAGCCATCACCCTGCGTAAAACGGCCGGCATCGCCATCGCCGTTTTCGGCGTGGTGTCCCTGGTGACCAAAGGGGACTACAGCCGCCTGGCGGCCCTCGACCTCAACATCGGCGACCTGGGAATGTTGGTCGCTTCCGGGCTCTTCGCCGCCTACAGCATCCTGGTCGGGAAAAAACCGCGGGAACTGGGACAGACCGCGTTCCTCACCGCCACCTTTGTCCTCGGGCTGATCTTTCTGACTCCCTGGGCGCTGTGGGAAATCCTTTCCGGCAACAGGGCGGTTTTCACCGCCCCGGCCGTCGGCGCCATCCTCTACATCGGCATCGGCGCCTCGCTGATTTCTTTTCTGCTGTGGAACCGGGCGGTGCTGCTGATCGGCCCGGCACGGTCGGGATTCATCTACTACTCCCTGCCCCTGTTCAGCGGCATCGAGGCGCTGCTGATCCTCGGCGAGACGGTAACCATGGCTCATATCTACAGCGGCTTCTGCATCATCGCCGGCATCATCGTGGCCACCAACCCCTTCGACAGAAAATGAAAGGGACAATCATGGAGCGCTCCAGCGATAAAAAGAGACCGCAGAAGACCGCCGCCCCCCGTCCGCCCCTGCCGGAAGTTGACATCCTCGCCCTCAACGAAGAGGGAATCGGCGTCGGCCGCCTGGGAAACCGCGAGGTCTGGGTCAGTGGCGCCCTGCCGGGAGAGAAAATTCTCTTTGCCGTCGAGCACAAAGGCCAGCGGCGCATCGTCGGTACCCTCAAAAGAATTCTCCAACCCCATCCGGAGCGGATTCCCGCCCCCTGTCCCCACGCCCGCGTCTGTCAGGGATGCCCGCTGCTGGTTCTCCCCTATCCCGCCCAGCTGCGCTTCAAGGAGGAGCGGGTCGGCAACGCCATGAAACGGCATCCCTCCCTGGCGGCGCTGCCCATCGAGCCGATCCTGCCCGCCCCCTCGCCCTTGGGATACCGGACCAGCGCCAAACTGGTCTTCGCCAAGGAACGGGGCCGGGTGTCCCTCGGCCTCTACCGGCGCGGCAGCCACGACGTGGTCGACATCGGCGCCTGCCCGCTCCATCATCCCCTGCTCAATCGCGTGGTCGCGGTGGTGAAGGAAGAGGTGGAGCGGCAGAACATCTTTGTTTACGACGAAAACAAAGGGCGCGGTCTGCTGCGCTACCTGCTGGTGCGGGTGGCGCCGGACAGCGCACGGGCGATGGTCACCTTTGTCACCGCCGAACGCAACTTCCGGGAGCTGATCCATCTGGGGAAATGGCTGCAGCGCAAAGTCCCCGAGGTGGTTTCCGTCCATCAGAACATCAACCCGAAGGCGGGCAACCTGATTCTAGGACGGGAAACCCTGAAACTGTTCGGCTATCCCAGTCTCACCACCACCGTCGGCGCAATCCGCCTGCGCATCTCCCCCACCTCCTTTTTCCAGGTCAACCACGACCAGGCGGCGGCCATCTATGCCCTGACCCGGCGCTGGGCCGCCTTGTCCACAGAAGAGAACGCCATCGATCTCTATTGCGGGATCGGCGGCATCGCTCTCCATCTGGCCCGCGACGCCGGATTCGTCCTCGGCATCGAAAGCGTCGAGGAGGCGGTGCGCAACGCCCGGGACAATGCCGCCATGAACGATCTGCAGAACTGCATCTTCCGCGCCGGGGATGCGGCGCTGCTGATGGCGGATCTGGTCGGCGAAACGCCGTCGGGGGGCGTGCTGACCCTCAATCCCCCCCGCGGCGGCTGCGACCGCAGGGTGCTGGAGGCGGCGGCGAAAACGGCGCCCCGCACCCTGATCTACGTCTCCTGCGACCCGGAAACCCTGGCGCGGGACCTGGACGTACTCAGCGATCTCGGCTTCCGCGCCGTTACCGCCCAGCCGGTGGACATGTTCCCCCAGACCTCCCATGTGGAGACGGTGGTGAAACTGACACCGAAAACAAAACGCTAAGACGATGCCCTGTTTCGAGGAGCTGTTTTGCCGCGGCTGTGACCGGCGGCGGCCCAGCAGAGGGGATTCGCGATTTTCTCCACTTCTCTTCACACCGGGTTAAATTATTCCCCCGCCATCAAGCCTGGAATCCCCTAACTGAGGATGATCCTGTTGACGGATACCCTGAGGCAATAACAATTGACTCCGCGCAAATCGCGGGCTAAATTACACCGCTTTCGTCTCTTTACCGGGGATTCGCCAAGCCGTATCCCATAACTTCTTTGACCGGGTTATTCGTGAGTTTCGTCGTGAAACCGGCCACAGTGTCTGCGCCCAGGCCCGGCGCAGGCCGACGCGCCGCAGACGTTTTCGCAGGGCGGCGAAAGGCAGGGAGCGCGTACGCCTTGGGATGACGGGCAAGCGCCGCTTGCATCAGCAGATCTCAGCGCACAATCCGGGTAAGATTGCCGTGTCCGATTCCGTTCTTTCCATACGCGGGCTGTCCAAGGCCTTCGGTGGACTTAAAGTACTCACCGATATCAGTCTCGAGGTCTCCCAAGGCGAGTTCATCACCCTCCTCGGTCCCTCCGGCTGCGGTAAAACCACCCTGCTACGTCTGGTCGCCGGCTTCGAGAAACCGGACCGCGGTTCCGTCTATCTCGATGGCGTCGACATTTCCTCACTGCCGCCGGAAAAACGCCAGGTCAACACCGTCTTCCAGAGCTACGCTCTTTTCCCGCACATGACCGTGGCCGCCAACGTCGCCTTCGGGCTGGAGCTCAAAGGGTTCCGCGGCCGGGAACTGAACGACCGGGTCAACCAGGCCCTCGACCAGGTACGCATGCGGGAACTTGCCGACCGCTATCCGGGACGGCTTTCCGGCGGCCAGCAGCAACGGGTGGCCATTGCCCGGGCGGTGGTCAACACGCCCCGGGTGCTGCTTCTGGACGAACCGCTGTCGGCCCTCGATGCCCGTCTGCGCCGCGATATGCAGATCGAACTGAAACGGCTGCAACGGGAGTTGGGCATCGCCTTCATCCTGGTCACCCATGACCAGGATGAGGCCCTCTCCATGTCCGACCGGGTGGTCGTCATGCAGGACAGCCGCATCGCCCAGATCGGCACTCCCCGGGAGGTCTACGAGGATCCGGCCAATCTCTATGTGGCGCGCTTCATCGGTGACATCAATCTTTTTCCGGGAACAGTGATCGGCCGCAACGGCAAAAACGAACTGCAGGTACAGATCTTCGACCGGAGGGTGCTGGCCCGCTCCGACAAAGCCTTGCAGCCCGGCCAGTTGGTGCAACTACTGCTGCGGCCCGAGGATTTGCGCCTGACCGAAGACGCCGCGGAAAAGGTGCCTTTCTTCTGGGGATCGATCATGGAGCGCAGTTATCGGGGCTCCACCCTCGATACCACCATTCACCTCGACGCCGGTCCGGTGGTGCGGGCCTGCGAATTTTTCGACGAGGACGACCCCGATTTCGACTACCGCGTCGGCGAACGGGTCAAGGTCAGCTGGGTTCAGGGCTGGGAGGTGGTTCTGCCAGATGAAGATCCTACGCACTAAAACGGCCGTCATCGGCCTGATATGCGGCTGGCTGCTGCTTTTCGGCGTCGTTCCGATCCTGATGCTGCTGACCTCCAGCTTCCTGTCTCAAGATGCCGCCGGCTTTTACCGCCTGCCCTTTTCCCTGCATTCCTACCGCCAGCTTTTCCTTGATCCGGGCTACCTGGAGGTCATGCTCCGCTCCCTCAAGCTCGCCGCTCTCACCACCCTCATTTGCCTGAGTGCAGGCTATCCCTTTGCCTGGTTCACGGCGCGGTTTTCCAAACGTCAGCGGCTGGTGATCCTAATTTTGCTGATGATCCCCTTCTGGACCAACTCCCTGGTGCGCACCTACGCGATCCGCATGGTTTTGGGCACCCACGGCCTGCTCAACAAGCTGCTGCTGGCGACGGGCCTGATTGACAGCCCCCTGCGCCTGCTTTATACCGATACCGCCGTTCTGCTCGGCCTTTTCTACCTGATGCTCCCCTTCATGATCCTGCCCCTTTACGCCAACCTGGAAAAACTCGACTACCGGCTGGTGGAAGCGGCCCACGATCTTGGAGCGGGTCCCCTGCAAATCTTCCGGCGGGTGATCGTGCCCCTCTCTTTGCCCGGTATCTTCGCCGGCTGCATCATGGTCTTCGTTCCCACAATGGGCCTTTTCTATGTCGCCTCCCTCCTCGGCGGAGCGCGCCAACTGCTCATCGGCAATCTCATCCAGCAGCAGTTCCTCAACGCCCGCAACTGGCCCCTCGGCTCGGCCACCAGTGTTATGCTGATTCTGCTCATGACGGTGATGCTGGCCGGTTACGCCCTGATCATGCGCAGGCTTACGGCGCGGGGGCAGCGCTCATGAGGAAATCCCTGCGGCTGCTATTTTTCTGCGGCATCTTTCTCTATCTCTATGTACCCATCGCCATCCTCATCATCAATGCCTTCAACCTCAACCGCTACGGACTGCGCTGGGACGGTTTCACCCTCAAATGGTTCACGGCGATGGCCGCCAACCCCGGCCTCATGGAAGCGACCCGCCACTCCCTGACCATCGCCATCTGTGCCGCCAGCGCGGCCACCGCCATCGGCTGCCTGGCCGCCATCGGCTTCACCCGTTACCGTTTCGTCGGCCGGCGCATCCTCCAGGGGACGCTCATGACCCTGATGATGGCCCCGGACATCATCCTCGCCATCTCCTTGCTGGTGCTCTTCGTGGGCATCGGCATCGCCCTCGGCTTCTGGTCGCTGCTGCTGTCGCACATCACCTTCTGCCTGCCTTTCACCGTCATGACGGTGACGGCGCGGCTGCAGGGATTCGACCGCTTTCTGCTTGATGCGGCCCGTGATCTGGGGGCTTCCGAAGGCCAGTTGCTGCGCCGCGTGGTGCTGCCGCTGCTGCGGCCGGCGCTGCTGTCCAGTTGGCTGCTGTCCTTCACCCTATCCCTGGATGACGTGATCGTCAGCTCCTTCGTCACCGGGCCGTCCTACGACGTGCTGCCGCTGAAGATCTTTTCCATGGTCAAGGTCGGCGTCAAACCGGAGGTCAACGCCCTGGCGACGCTCATGGTGGCGCTGTCGCTGGTGCTTGTGGTTATCAGTCAACTGCTCGTCAAAGAAAGGGACAAAAATGGCAAAAACAAATAAAGCGCTGGCTGCCCTCGTGGCTGTTCTGCTCTTCGCCCTGCCCGCCGCGGCGGCGGAAAAGGTCTATGTCTACAACTGGACGGAGTATATTCCCGAAAGCGTCTTGCAGCAGTTCACCCAAGAGACGGGAATCGAGGTGGTCTACTCCACCTACGACAGCAACGAAACGATGTACGCCAAGCTGAAACTGATCCAGAAGGACGGCTACGACGTGGCCATCCCCTCCACCTACTTCGTCAGCCGCATGAGGAAGGAAGGGATGCTCCAGGCGCTGGACCGGTCCCTGCTCCCCAACATGAAGGACCTCGACCCGGCGCTCCTGGACAAACCCTACGACCCGGGCAATACCTATTCCATTCCCTACATGTGGGGTTCCACCGGCATCGGCATCAACAGCCAGGTGATTCCGCCGGGGTCCGTCACCTCCTGGAAGGATCTGTGGAATCCGCAATATAAAAGAAAGCTGCTCCTGCAGGACGACATGCGCGAGGTGTTTCACATGGCCCTCAAGATCAAGGGCTACAGTTCCAATACCACCGATCCCCGACAGATCGAGCAGGCCTATCTGCTGCTGAAAGAGCTGATGCCCAACGTGCTGCTCTTCAACAGCGATTCGCCGCGACTGCCCTATCTGGCCGGAGAGGTGAACCTGGGCATGATCTGGAACGGCGAAGCCTTTATGGCCGAACAGGAGAATCCGCACATCCACTACATCTATCCCCAGGAAGGGGTCAACCTCTGGGTAGACAGCTACGTGATCCCGAAGAGCGCTAGAAACCTCAAAAACGCCCACGCTTTCATCAACTTCATGATGAAGCCGGAGATCGCCAAGATCTGTGTCGAGGAGAACGGTTACGCATCGCCGGTCAAAACCGCACTGCCCCTGCTGGACGAAAAGGTAAGAAACAACAAGACCGTCTTCCCCGATGCGGAGATGATCGCCGCCGGAGAGTTCCAGACCGATGTCGGTGAAGCCCTGGCCATCTATCAGAAGTACTGGGAGAAATTGCGGGCGGGAAACTGACGACGGCCGGGTTGGATTCCCCGGCAAAAAAACGCCCGGCCCGGAAAAACCACCCCATGAACCCCGGCAAAAGCCTATGAAAGCATTGGTAACCGGTGCCACCGGCTTTATTGGAAGTCACCTGGTGGAAACCCTGTTGAAGCACAATTGGGACGTCAGATGTCTTGTCCGCCAAAAAGGGCCTTATTCCTGGCTGGCGAAACTCCCTGTCGAGTATGTCCAGGGGGATTGCCGGAAACGGGAACCTCTTGCGGAAGCGGTTCGAGGGGTTGACGCGGTATTTCATCTGGCCGGCGTTACGAAAGCAGTCGACCGCCGCACCTATTTCGAGGTTAACGCCCAGGGGACGGACAACCTTCTTCACGCCTGTGAAAGAAATAATCCGCGGCTTCGCCGGTTTATCTACGTTTCCAGTCTGGCGGCCGCCGGCCCCGGCGGAACCCCGCGCACGGAAGAAGACCCCTGTGAGCCGGTCTCCGACTACGGGAGAAGCAAGTTGGCAGGTGAGGCGTTTGTCCTGCGGCGTTCTTCAACAATCCCCATCACCATCATCCGGCCGCCCATCGTTTACGGCCCGAGGGACCGCGCCCTGCCTCCTCTTTTCAGGCTGTTCAACATGGGAATCAGCCCCTGCCTGACCGGCGAGAGGCAGCGTTTCAGCTTCTGTTATATTGATGATTTGATTTCTGGTATTTTACTTGCATTTCAAAAAGAAAAAGCATGTGGGGAAATATTTTTTCTTGATGATGGAATCCACTATTCCTGGGATGAGATCAAAGACGTAATCCTCAAGGTCACGGCAGGGCGTCAAACTTTGTCCATTCCGGTACCAAAATTTTTTATCCGGGGCACAGCCTGCTTATGCGATGTTTTCGCCTTCATCCGGAGGCAGCCCACCTTTTTTAATCGGGATAAAGCCCAAGAAATGATTCAGCCAGGGTGGCTTTGTGATAACAGCAAAGCAAAAAGGATGCTGGATTTCGAGCCAAGATTCGCACTGTTTACGGGTATTCAGAAAACCTATGAATGGTACAAAAAAGTCAAGTGGCTTTGAAAATTAGCATTGTGCAATCACACATCCTGATACGAAATTCCTCCTTTTAATGCTACAAAAGCCGGAACCACCCATAAAAAATTTTAAAGCCCAATGGATGGGCCAGGGTGTTCCTTTCTAAAAGCACCATCGGTTCCCGCTAACAACTGAGCAATTACAGGAAAAATCATGATTGATTTGTTTGCTAAATGTTCTGTTTTTTCGGATCAGCTTCGTTTTGCAAAAGAAGCCGGTACCTACTTTTTTTTCCGCACCATTGAATCTTCCCAGGACACGGAAGTAACCATCCATGGGCGCCGGATCATCATGGCCAGTTCCAACAATTACCTGGGCCTGTCGAACCATCCCCGTGTCAAGGAAGCGGCCGTCAGAGCCGTAGAGCGATATGGAACCGGGTCGTCCGGGTCGCGCATATTGAACGGCAATCTCGACATCCATGAAGAACTGGAAAAGAAGCTGGCCCGATTTTTCAGAAAAGAAGATGCCCTGGTTTTCGCTACCGGGTATCAGACCAATCTGGGAATCATTTCAGCCCTGCTCGGCAGACACGATACCGCCATCATCGATCAGTACGACCATGCCAGTATCATCGACGGATGCCGTCTTTCCTTTGGCAACCTAAAGAAATTCCGCCACAACGATATGGAAGATTTATCCGCCATTCTGCGCAAGGAAAACGGCGGCGGCCGTCTGATCATCGTCGACGGTGTTTTCAGCATGGAAGGCGATCTCGCCAACCTGCCTTGCATAACCAGGCTTGCCGGAGAGCACGGTGCCCGGGTGATGGTCGATGATGCCCACGGAATCGGCGTACTCGGCCCGGGAGGGAGAGGAACGGCCGAACATTTTGGGGTGGAGAATGAAGTGGACTTGATAATGGGAACATACAGCAAGTCCCTTGGTTCGATTGGCGGTTTTGTCGCCGGCTGCAAGGAGATCATCCAATATATCCGCCATCACGGCCGGTCCATGGTCTTCAGCGCCGGTTTGGCGCCGCCCCTGGTATCGGCCGTAAGCACAGCCCTGGACATCATCGAAGAAGAATCTGGCCTCCGCGCCAGATTGTGGAAGAATACCCGTAAAATGCTTCAGGGTTTTGCCGATATGGGTTACGACATTGGCGCCAGTCAAACCCCGATAATCCCGATCATCATCAGGGATACCGAGCGCGTTTATCAAATGTGCGAACTGCTTTTCCTCCAAGGCATCTTCGTCAGTCCTGTCATCAGCCCCGCCGTGCCCCCGGGCCGGGAACTGATCCGCACCAGTTACATGGCCACTCACACCGAGGAACAGCTCGACCGTGTCTTGGATGCCTTTGCAACGGCAGGCAAACAGATCGGCATCATCTGAGAGGCCCGGTCCCCATGAGTGGTTTGGTTGTTCACGAAGCAGTCGATAAAAGGGATCGTTTGCTCTTTGTCCGCTTTCCTTGGAGTGTCTACCGAGAAAACCCTTACTGGGTCCCGCCCCTTGTCCGCGAGTGCCTGGCCAAAATCAGTTCTGCTCATCCCTTTTACGCCCATGCCGACGCCGCTTTTTTCATTGCCCGACAGGAAGGGCGGATAGTCGGCCGCATTGCCGCCATAATCGACCAAAACTATATCCGTATTCATAACTCCAAGACCGGTTTTTTCGGGTTTTTCGAGGCATTTTCAGAACCCCGCATCGCTTCTGCGCTGCTGGAAACGGCCCGCTGCTGGCTCAAAGAACGGGGTATGGAGTCGATGATCGGGCCGATGAGCCCTTCGACAAACGATGAATGCGGTTTGCTCCTCGACGGATTTGACACCAGTCCCTGCTTCATGATGCCCTACAACCCGCCATACTATGCTTCGATGTTGGAAAACTTTGGCCTGTGCAAGGCAAGGGATCTGTATGCCTATCGAATCGAACAATCCTTGTTCGACTTCCGCAAAGTGGAGATTCTCGCCCGTCATCTCCAAAAGAAAAAACCCGCTTTGACGGCCCGGCCGGTGGCAATGGCAAGTTTCGGCGAAGATCTGCAGACGGTGAAAGAGATCTACAACCAGGCATGGTCCGAAAATTGGGGGTTCGTGCCGATTACCGACGCAGAGATCGACTTGCTGGCCAA
This sequence comes from Deltaproteobacteria bacterium, assembly GCA_012729375.1. GTDB lineage: Bacteria > Desulfobacterota > Desulfuromonadia > Desulfuromonadales > JAAYDE01 > JAAYDE01. Next base: position 57,378 of record JAAYDE010000001.1, read on the forward strand.
CCGGTTGAAGCCGCTTATCGTGCCCGGCCTTTGCCTGTTCGCCCATTGGGGGGAGAAGCCGGTCGGTTTTTCCCTGACCCTGCCCGATTATAATATCGCCTTGAAACGACTGAACGGTCGCGCCGGTTTGCTGGGAAAAATCCGTTTTTATTTTCTGGCGCGGAACATCCGCAGTTGCCGCGTCATGCTGCTCGGTGTAACGCGGACCTTTCGCCGACGAGGAGTGGAAGCCATGCTTCTTCTGGAGACTGTTCGGCACGCCTTGTCCTTGGGCTATAACTGTGCGGAATGTTCGTGGATTCTTGAGGACAATGAGTTGATACGGCGGACGATAGAGTCTTTAGGGGGGCAAAGATACAAAACCTACCGGATTTATTCGATGGATATTTGACAGGCGGTCCGCCTTGACCGGGAAGCTATTACTTCGATTACGAGAATCGGGTTTTTTCAGGCCCGACCACCGGCATTTTCGATTATTCAGGGGCAACCCCTTTGAGGCGGAATCAAAGGATGTCATGATCGGCGCCGATAGAATAAAACGCTACAGGGCCTCCGGATTGGATTGCCTGATGCATCTTGCCCGACGCCTGCATGACGGGCAGGGGCGTTGCGTCCTCACCTTTGCCGACCCAATCGACCGTAACCGCCTGGCGAGGGCGCTCCAACTCAGTATGCAGGCAGAACCTGTTTTGAACTGCAGATTTGTGCCCCACCCTCTCCGCCCTTTTTGGGAGAGTCCGTCTCATCTGGAACCTGTCGCCCCACTCACATGTGAGGAATCAGCAGACGGGGATTTAATCGAAAACTTTCTGGGCGCCCCCCTCGACGCATCCCAAAGCCCCCAGGTTCAATCGGGCCTTTTCCGGGGTGGACTGGATAAACTGGTCATCAAAATGAATCATGAAGCTGCCGACGGGGGCGGAATTTTAAACTACCTTCGCCTTCTGGGGGATATTTACCACCAGCTTGAGAAAAATCCTGCCTATATCCCTCCGCCGGGAATAACCGGAAGAAGAAGCAAAAAGATATTCCTGAATCAACCCATCGCCAATCATTGGCGAAGTTTTTTCCGCATGGGCTGGCCAAAGCAAAAAACCCGCTTCCCAAAAACCTCAACAAACGAGGACCGGCCGAGCTTCACCAGAAAAGAGCTTGGCAACGAGAGATTTTCCCTGGTCCGTAACCATTGCCGCAGTTTTGGGATGTCTGTCAATGGAGCACTTCTGGCCGCTTTTTTTAGCGCTCTTTTTCAAGCCGGGATTTCACCCGCCGGCGCTCCCCTCACCATCCAGGCAACCATCGACCTTCGTCACCATTTGTCAAAAACCTATGGGTTGGGTATTGACAATTTCTCGGGAACCCTCTATCCAACTTTCAAAAACCAAGACATGATGGCTGCCATGATCGAAATGCGCCGGTTTCTGGCCTCTGCCCGTTCACACCGGCCGTGGCTGGCTCAAGCCCAATTGATTGAATTTATTTTTTCCTTTCCCTATAGCCTTATCCGCCCCCTTGTCCAAGGTGCCATGTCCGGACAGCTTAAATCTGGAAAAATCAATCATTTCTTCGCCAACTTCGGGGTTCTTGACCTCGCCTCTTTCAATTTCGGGGATGCCAAGCTGTGCGATATGGACCTGTTTGGTCCGGTACCTTATTCCCCGGGCTGCATCCTGACCACCTACTGCATCAGGGGTTCCCTGCGAGCCACTACCTGCCTTCGGGAGATGCCCGGCGAAAAAAAAACCGCATCTTTTCTGGATGCATTTCTGCATCAGCTTGAGGATGTGGGCTCTTTAGTGATCGGCCGCAATGGAGGAGAAAATGATCTATGATGTTTGCCCGCCAACGATCCATCTCCGCAAAGGAATGAAGGTCATGATCGGACAGGCGGTTTTCGCGTTGCTGGTGATTTTGTCCGGTGCTCCCGTTTGTCCGGCGGCCGATACCCTGGCAGCCGAACATATCGTGGATACCGCCATCCGGTATTACCGGGGACAATCATCGGCGGCAATCATGGACATGAAAATCGTCCGCCCCGCATGGTCCCGGGAACTGTCGTTGAAAGCCTGGACCAAGGGGCAGAAGAACAGCCTTTTCACGATCATTTCCCCACCGAAAGACGAAGGGAACGGGACCTTGAAAAAAGGCGACGAGATGTGGACCTACAATCCCAAAATCAACCGGATCATCAAGCTGCCGCCCTCAATGATGTCCCAATCATGGATGGGATCGGATTTTTCCAATGACGATCTCGCCAAATCCGACAGCATTGTCGAGGACTATGTCCATCGCTTGATCGGTGCGGAGTTTCATGAAGGGAAACGGGTGCATGTCATTCAGTGCACCCCCAAGCCGGGGGCTGCGGTTGTTTGGGGGAAACAGGTTTTGAAGATTCGCGAGGACCACATTCTTTTACTGCAGGAGTTCTACGACGAGGACAACCGGCTGGTCAAATTTTTGACCGGAACCCAGATAGAACCGGTCGGCGGAAAGGTTTTTCCCCGCTTCTGGACGATGCAGAAGGGGACTGACGGCAGGGATTTTACTATCGTGGCTTACCGGGAGGTGCGCTTCGACATGGAGATCCCCGATGATTTCTTCACCAGGACATCCCTGACCAACGCCTGGAGATAAGATGTCGCTCTACTCCTATATGGCTTGGCGGAATATCTGGCGCAATCCCCGCCGATCCCTGTTGACCATGGGAGCGATCGCCTTCGCGACAGTGATCTTGATTTTCATGTTGTCCCTGCAATTCGGCAATTATTCGACCATTATCGATTCGGTTGTGAAAATGCGCACCGGTCATCTGCAGGTGCAGGCCACGGGGTATCAGGAAAACAGGGATATCCACCTGGCGGTGGCGGACCCTTCACAGGTGGCCGCCACCCTCGACCGCGCACCAGAGGTTTCCGGTTTCACCTTTCGTGCCCATGCCTTCGCCCTGGTTTCCTCGGACAACCGAAGCTACGGAACCGTCGTGACCGGAATCAGCGATCGCGAACTGACCACTTCTTCCCTGGCCCGGACAATCAGCGAGGGCCGCTTCCTGACCGAAGATGAAGGCGCCCAGGCACTGGTGGGAAACATCCTTGCCAAAAACCTCCGGGTGAAGCCGGGCGATGAGGTGGCGCTCCTTGGCCAGGGGCTGGACGGTTCCGTTGCCGCTACCATTGTTACTGTCAGAGGAATTCTCTCCTCGGGGCAGGATCAATTCGATCGCGTCAGTTTTTATATCCCTTTGCCCTATTTTCAGGAACTCTTCGGCATGGGGGAGGCCGTCCATGAGATCGTTGTGATCGCGGAGCGGTTGGAGGACGTAGCCGGACTCAAACAAAGGCTGGAAGAGGAGGTCGCCGGAGACACCGGCAGAGCCCTCCGTGTGCTTGACTGGAAAGAGCTTTCCCCCGGCCTGCTGGAGGCCATCACCCTGGATCTGATGACCGGTTTCCTGTTCTACATCGTTCTCATTGTTGTCGTCGCCTTCAGCATTTCCAACACCTTTATAATGGCGATCTTCGAGCGGAAAAAAGAGTTGGGGCTCATGTTGGCTCTCGGCAGCCGACCGGCGCGGCTCACCGGTATACTCTTTCTGGAATATGGCATGTTGACCACTTTGGGACTGGCGGCCGGGATTCTCATCGGATGCCTTGTGACCCTCTATTTCGGTGCCTATGGCATCCAGATTCCCGGCATGGCCGAAATGGCCCGGCATTATGGAGTCCCGGAACGCGTTTTTCCCCAGCTGTCCTTCCTTTCCGTTGGCATAGGGTCGGGCCTGGTGGTGGGAATCAGCCTTTGCACTTCGCTCATCCCTGTCTGGAAAGTCCGCCGTTTGCGTCCCGTTCCGGCCATGGCGGAAGGATGAAAAGACTGCTCTGGTTCATCAGCCGTTTCCCTGCTCCGGCAGACCATCCTTGCCCCGTGGAGCGTTGAATGCTTTTGCAGCTGGCATGGCGGAATATCTGGCGCAATCCCAGAAGAACGATCCTGATCCTGGCGGCCGTTACCATCGCCGTCTGGAGCATGGTTTTCTCAAGCGCTTTAATGAGGGGGATCGCCGATCAGATGGTGCGTAACGGCATCGCCACTCTTACCGGGCATATCCAGATCCACCAACAGGGCTTCAGGGACGACCCCTCCGCCGCCATGCACATGAAAAACCCGACGGAACTAAAGCAAACCCTGCAGGACCATCTTCCCCCAGGGGCGCTTTTTTCGGCAAGGGTTCGAACCAACGCGGTGGCCAGCAATGCCCGGCATTCCGGTGGCGTTACCCTGGTCGGCATTGATCCGGATCGGGAGAAAAAGCTTTCGTTTGTTTCTTCCTCAATTATTTCAGGAAACTATCTGGACGCAGAGGACCCTTACGGTATCATCATCGGGACATCGTTGATGAACAGTCTGAAAACCCGGGTCGGCAACAAATTGGTTGTGATGGCCCAGGATACCCGGCAGAAGATGTCCTCGCGAGCTTTCCGCATCACCGGAGAATATCGTGCGGAACTCGAGGCCACGGAAAAGGAATTTGTGTTCATTACGCTTCCGGCAGCACAAAATCTGTTGAAAATGGATGAGGCTTTGTCGGAGATCTGCATTGTCCTGCCGGACCGGGAAAAAGTCCGGGAAACGGCCGCGGCCCTGGCCCGGATCTTGCCCAAAGATCATGAAATTCTTGCCTGGCAGGAAATGTTGCCGCTGGTCACCGCGACCTTGCGGCTTTATGAATCGATCATTTACCTGTGGTATCTGGTCGCCTTCACGGCCATGGCTTTCGGACTGGTGAACACATTTCTCATGGCCGTGCTGGAGCGCATTCGCGAATTCGGACTTCTGCGGGCCTTGGGAATGAAGTCCCGGTGGATCATCCAGGGAGTCATGACCGAATCGTTCTTTCTGCTGGTCATCGGCATCGCTTTGGGCAATGCTTTGGGAGCGATTTCCGTGATCGGCCTTTCCCATACGGGCATCGACCTTTCCGTTTTTGCCGGCGGTACCCAATATTGGGGCCTGCCCAAGATCATTTATCCGGTTCTGCTGGCGTCAGACGCCATTCTGGTAAATGGGATCGTCCTTGTGCTGGGTCTTTTGGTCAGTGGCTATCCGGCGCTAAAAGCTTCCCATTTCACCCCCGTAGAGGCCATGGCTCACACATGAGCCCAGTCCTCGCAGGATTTCCCATGTGCATCGTTGAATGTGAAAATGTCAGGAAAATTTATCGGAAAGGAACGCAGGAGGTCGTCGCCCTCGATGGGGTTTCCCTAAAGATAAAAAAGGGGGAATTTCTCGCCCTGGCCGGCCCTTCAGGATCAGGGAAAACAACCCTGTTCAATGTTCTCGGCGGACTCGACCGTGTTGACGAAGGCTGTGTAATTCTCGACGGCGACGAGTTGAACCAACTGACGGATTCCCGGCTCGCGGAGTTGAGGCTGCGGAAGATAGGCATCATCTTTCAGTCTTTCAATCTGATTCCGGTCCTCTCCGCTTTGGAGAATGTTGAGTTTGTCATGCTTCTTCAGGGGATCCCGCCGGCGGAACGAAATCGAAAGGCCAAAGAGCTTCTGGGTGATGTCGGTTTGGGAGGACTGTACGCCAGACGGCCGGCGGAACTTTCCGGTGGTCAGCAGCAGCGGGTCGCGGTCGCCCGAGCCCTGGCGGGAAATCCGGCCATCGTGCTGGCTGACGAACCGACAGCCAATCTCGATTCCCAAACCGGCGCCAGGCTTTTGGCGCTCATGAAGGAGATGAACCAGACCCGGAAAGTGACTTTCATTTTTTCGACCCACGACCGCATGGTCATGGAATACGCCAGCCGTTTGGTGCACATCAAGGACGGGAGAATCCGAGATGAATAACTGTATGAGTGGAATCCTTGGGGCCGCAACTTCTTTTCGGACGATTTTCGCCGTACTGCTTTTCCTGGTCTTTTTTCCTTCATCCTCGGAGCTGGCTGCTTCCCAGCAGCTGTCCATGACGGATAAACCTTTCCAGTGGGGTGGAGAATTCAAGCTTCTGGGCTCGGCAACCTGGCCCGGCAAGGAAACTTTGCTCCAGCCGGAGGGCGACAAAACGTTTTTCGACGGACTATTGGAAGCCCGCCTCAAGGCCCGATTCGTTCCCGCCGATTGGCTGGACTTTGAATGGCACCACGTCATCGGGGGTGCGGGAGGGGACTCCCGGAAAGCCACTTACAATACGGTCGCGCTGGATAAATTCTCCATACTGGGAACTCCGCCGACGGATGATCGGCAACTGCTGGATCTGTCGTGGACCCCGGCCAAAGATGAAGATTTTGTTTTTTACCATCGGGTTGACCGGTTGGCGCTGACCCTGAAAAATAACCAGGGCCTGCTTCGCTTGGGACGACAGGCGGTAACCTGGGGAAATGGTCTGATTTTCAATCCCATGGATCTGATCAATCCCTTTTCTCCCATCGATGTCATCCGGGAATACAAAGTGGGCCAGGATATGGCTTTCGCCCAGGTCCTCTTTGGTCAGAACGCGGATTTGCAGATCCTCTACGCCCCCCGCCGGAATCCGGCGACGGATAAAGTCGAATGGGAGGAATCCACCTTTTCCGGCAAATTCCATTTCACCGTCGGCAAGATGGAGTTCAATATCATGGCCGCCGAACATTTCGATGAACAGATGGTCGGCGCCGGAGCGACAGGCTACCTGGGCGCAGCGGTGTGGCGGTTCGACCTGGTATGGACCAACCCCCGCTACGGAGACAGCCAGGACTATCTGTCGGCCGTGGCCAATGTCGATTATTCCTGGCGCTGGTGGAATAAAAACTGGTATGGATTTCTCGAGGTCTTTTATAACGGGATGGGTGATGAGGATTATTCCTCGGCCTTCGGCGAACCGGAAGTTCAGAAAAAATGGGACGAGGACCGACTCTTTACCCTGGGGAAATGGTATATCAGCGGCGGGCTTCGCACGGAGATACACCCTTTGTTCAATACCTATCTGACGATAATCAGCAACGTCGGCGACCCTTCCTTTATCTTTCAACCCCGGTTCCGTTGGGATTTTGCCCGCAATTTCAGCCTGACAGCCTGGGGAAACATCGCTGTCGGTGAAAAAGAAACGGAGTACGGCGGCTTCACCATGCCCGGGACCAACCTGGAATACCAGATCTCCAACGGCGTGGCCGCCTGGCTGAGTTATTATTTTTGAGGCCCGATCCCTTCATCTCCTGCCATTTTAATTTCCTTGCCCTCCCCTCGGGAGAGGAGGCATTCTTCTCGCTCTCCGCCGAAACCTTGGGCCCATTTCTTCATCGGCGCGGTTGTCTTCATCCGGATTAAAAGAAACGGATGGTAAACCAGGAGGCGGCGATAGCGGCGACGACCGGAAAGACCAAGCCGTCGGCAAAACAGGAAACAAGGGCGGCTACGGCAACACCGATGATGCCCGCGCTGGGCTTGTCGGGGAATGACTCGATGATGCCTGGGAAAATCAGCGCGCCGAGGGCCGCCACCGGCATGATGTTCAAAAAGGTGGCGAGAAATGGCGGCATCTTCCTCCCCTTTGCCAGCACCACGGGGGCAACGCGGATCAGATAATTGACGATGGCGCCGCCGATAATGACGGCCATTACCGTTTTATCCATGATTACAGAATTCTCTTTCCACCGGACTTTTTTTCAAGGCATTCTGCCGCGACAAAAAGATCGTCGCCGCCAGTGAAGCCAGGATCATGGCGATGGCCAGGGACCAGCCCGCCGAAAACGTCAAGACATAATAGAAAAAGGTGTTGAGAAGGGCGGCGCAGAGCGCGGTAAGAAAAGCCACCAGTCTGTATTTCTTGATTTCAGGAACCAAAAGAGCCGCGAACAGGGCGAAAAGAGCGACCTGCATGGCGGCACTCAAAGCCGGCGACAGAAAGGTGCCGGCGAAAAATCCGGCCACGGTGCCCAAAACCCATCCCGACCAGGAGGTGGATTGAAGCCCGGCCATGAAACGCACATTGACATTACCGCCGTCCACCATGGCGACGGAAAAAACCTCATCGGTAACCGCAAAAGCCGTCAGGTACTTTTCCAGGCTGTTTTTGTATCTGACTTTGGTCAACAACGAGGCGGTCATCAGAAAATATCTTAGGTTGATCAGAAAAATGGAAAATACGATTTCCAGGGGAAAGGCGCCGGAAGCGATGAGATTGATGGCCAAAAACTGGGCCGCGCCGGTCAGGTTTGTGGCGGAAAAAAGGATGGATTGCCATCCGGACAGCCCCGCCCCTCTCGCCAGCAGGCCGAAGGCGGTCGACGCCGTGAAATAGCCGATAAATATGGGGATGGCCGAAGCCGCCCCACGCCTGAAATCACCGTCAAAAAAATTCATGTCAGTCCGCATTTCCAAAACACCCCCGGCGCCGATGGGCAACAGCCTGGCGACCCCGGGCAAATCCGCTGACCCGCGATATCGGTTGTCTTGACCCCCGATGGAGATTACCCCCCGTCGCCATGCCCCGGATCACTTGAAGGGACAGGGATCCAGGACCGGAACGGACTTCCCCCTCATACGCCTGCGCCATTCCGGTCCTGGCCGTGGCGATTTTACAACTCTTCAACAAAAGCGCCAAGCCGACAAAAACAAAAAACGTTCGAGGCGGCACTCCGCATCAGGGGGCTGAGGCACGAACCAGGGGAGGGACGATGACGGAGGGGGAAAAAGAGGTTGGCCAAAAGGGACGCGGACAACCCGTCCGCACAACGGGACATGCCATTAACCATTAAAAATTATATTTTCGGCCGGTTGAGAGTTGCTGAGGGTAGGGCTATTTTGCGTCTCGGTCAGTGCCGGTCCAGGAGCTTGGCGAATTCTTCCGCGGGGATGGCCTTGCTGAACAGGAATCCCTGGTATTCATCGCAGCCCTTCCTGGCCAGATACTCCAGCTGCCCCCTGGTTTCGACTCCCTCCGCCACAGCCTTCATGCCAAGGTTGTGGGCGATGGCGATGATGCTCTGGACGATAGCCGCCGCGCTGGGTTCCTGAAGGGCGTCGCGCACAAAGGCGCAGTCGATTTTCAGGTATTCCACCTGAAACTGCCTCAAGCTGTTGAAGTTGGAAAAACCGGTGCCGAAATCATCGAGCTGCAGGCTCAAGCCCAATTCCTTCAGTTGGGCTATGGTTTTTACCGCGCCGGCGACATCCTCCAGAACCATGCTCTCGGTGATCTCCAGGGAAATCAGCCGGGTTTCGGCCCCGGTTTCCTCAAAAACCGTGCGGACCTGCTCGACAAACCCCTCCTGCCGGAACTGGCGGGCGGAAACGTTGACGGAAATCTGGCCACAGGAGAGACCCTCCTTTTCCCATTCCCGGGCCTGCCGGCAGGCTTCCTCCAGCCCCCATTGTCCCAGAGGCAGAATCAGACCGCTTTCCTCGGCGACGGGTATGAAATAACCCGGGAACAACAATCCCTTCTCCGGATGTTGCCAACGCACCAAAGCCTCGGCGCCGACGATACGGCGGCTGCGGATATCGACCTTGGGCTGGTAGTAGAGCACAAACTCCTTCTGGCGCAGGGCTTCCCGCAAACCCGCTTCCACCGCCAAAATTTCCTGGGCCTTGGTGGTCATTTCGGGGATGAAATAACGAAAGGTGCTCCCTCCCGACTGTTTGGCCTCATACATGGCCAGGTCGGCTTTTTGAATCAGGGTTTCCGCCTCCCGACCATCCTGGGGGAAAACGCTGATGCCGATGCTGGCGCCGACATCCAGTTCATATTCATTGACTTTCAGCGGTCGGGTCAAGTTATGGAGAATCTTCTGGGTCACCGGCCCAATGTCGTTCGCTTCAGCAATCTGACCGAGCACGACAATGAACTCATCGCCGCCGAAACGCGCCACGGTATCGCATCCGCGGACGGAAGCCGACAATCGCCTCGCCATCTCCCGCAACACCAGATCGCCGGTGTTATGTCCCCAGGTGTCGTTGATCCTCTTGAAGCGGTCCAGATCAAAGAAGAGAACAGCGACCATTTTACCTAAACGCGCCGCATAGGAAACGCTCTGACCGAGCCGGTCGGCCAGAAGCAATCGATTGGGCAGGCCGGTCAGGACATCGTGGGTCACCTTGTGTTCCAGCTCTTTTTCGTAAAGTTTGCGTTCCGTGATGTCGGTGATGACACCGACGAAATGGGTCACTTCCCCAGCAGCATTGTGAACCGGAGCGATTCTCAATTCATTCCAGAAAAGACTGCCATCCTTGCGGTAATTCCGCAGTTCGGCATTCGCCTCCCGCTTTTCCTTCAAGGCGTTTTTCACCTCGATCAAGCCGCTTTGGACCCTGTCGTTGCCGGCCAGGAAACTCGGATTCTTCCCCAACACCTCCGCGGCGGTATACCCGGTTATTCTTTCATAGGCCGGATTGACGTAAGTGATGTTCAAGCGGGGATTGGCGGTATCGCAGATCATGATCCCGTTGCTGCTCGCCTCCACCGCCCGGTAGGTTATGCTCAAATCCGCCTGGGCTTCCTGACGGTCCCTGATCGCCTGCTCCAGCTCGGTGATGTCCAAACTGATGCCGCCCACGGCGGTTTCCTTCCCCAAAACCAGGGGGAACTTCGAACTCATGAAGATACGCATCCGTCCTTTTATGCCGACAGCCACTTTTTTCTGATCAAAACCCTTTTCCAAGGCTATCAAATCATTTTCAAGGATTTGGCTGTCGTGGAAATCCGGAAGAACTTCCTGAATGGTTTTCCCAATCCACTGCTCGGCAGGAACACCGAATTCATTTTCAAATATCCGGTTGACGAACAGGAACCGATGCTGGTTGTCGCGGATAAAAACATAGGCGGGGAGATGTTCCATGAACGCCGCGAAGCGGGCCTCGCTTTTTTTTATCCGCTCCTGAGCCCGGTGGATTTTGTTGAAGGAGCGGCGCAGAAGAAAGAAAAGGAAGCAGGTGACCATCAGCAAGTATAAAATCCCTTTGACGGTCTGCCAAACGGCGAGTTGTTGAATGTCAATGGAACAAAAGGCAAGAATCGAATCGCTCAACAAAAGCCAGGAAACGGATACAAATACAAAAAAAACGGAAACCTGCAGAGCTTTTTTTGACCCAAGGCTAAAATTCTTCCAGAAAAGCATAACAACCCCTTGTTAAACTATTGCTTCCCCCGTGCCGATCCATCCAGAGCCGGAAAAAAACTATTTTTCTCTCTGCCGGTCGCATCCCGGAAGCATGATTAAGTTTTCCCAAAAACATCCCTGCCGGTTCAAAAATTCATTCCCTTGGTTTTTCCGCCATGATCGCCGGCAAGGGAATTTAGCAGTATACCGAAAAAGATTTAATGCAAAATCAGTGACAGGAAAATAAACCTCAAGGCCGCTCCTTGACGCCTTTTTCTCCTGCCGTTAACCTGAGTTCAGGGTGCCCAGCTCGTTGCTTAAATATTTTGGTGTCCGCTATTGACGACCGATCCCAAATTTCATCCCGGAACCTGCCAAAGGAAAGCCCAGGCCGGATGAATCCGAGGCCAGGGACCGGAGTTGGCGTTGGCAGTTTGAAGCCTGAAAATCAAGAGGAGGATTGGCAGTAACAGGCGTGGATACTGGTGATCACGGAAAATCAAAAAGGGGCTAGCTGAAATCAGCTAACCCCTTGATTTTATTGGTGGAGCTAGGCGGGATCGAACCGCCGGCCTCTTGAATGCCATTCAAGCGCTCTCCCAGCTGAGCTATAGCCCCTTCGCAGGTGACAGTTTATAGCAAAGTCCCGCCGTTACTGTCAATTGTTTTTTGGCGGTGGTTCACCCTTCGCATTTTTTGTCGTACCCCAGGGGATAAGGACCGGTGACGGTTGGGTTCTCGGGGTAGGAGGTCCATTCGGTGAAGGATCCCTCGTAGATTTTCACGCTGGGGTAACCGAGGTAGAACTTCAACAGCAGGAACTGATTGGTCGCTTCGCGCCCGGTGCCGCAGGAGCAGATGATGGAGCGGCGGGGCTGCACTTCGTTTTTCTCCAGGATGTCAAGGAGTGCGTTTTTGGGTTTTAGCAGAGCGGGGTTTTCATCGGTCATCAGGCTTCGCCAGGGCAGATTGACGGCGCCAGGAATATGGCCCGGTCGGATCCACGGCCCCTGCCCCTGATAGATCTCGGGGGGGCGGGCATCGATCACGAAAGTTTCCTCTTTTTCCCGAAGAGAGCGGAACTCGGCGTAATCGATAAAGAAATCGCGCTGCACCTCGACTTCGAAAGCCGATTCTTCGATTTTGGGGAATTCCTGGGAAAGGGGACGTTTCTCCGCTTTCCATTTGTCGATGCCGCCGTCCAGGACGTAGACGTCCTTATGGCCGAAACGCACCAGGGAATAGGCGACCATGGTTTGCGCCAGGCCGTCCCCCCAGCCCTTGTTGGCTCCTTTGCCGGTATAGATGACCACCGGCACGTCGGCGCGCACGCCGATGCGCCGGAAAAGCATCTGCACCGCTGCGGGGGGGGTGTACTGCCCCGGCAGGCCACGCAGAGCAATTCTCAGCAATCCCTCGTCGAATTGAACCGCGCCGGGAATATGCTCCTGAAAATAATCATGGATATTCGGCTGGGCATCGATAATCAGCAGTTTCGAATCGTGCAGGTGCTTTTGAAGCCATTCCGTGGAGACCAGCTTGACCGGTCCCTTGCCGCCGTACAAAACATCATTCGCCATTTTCGGCCTCCTCCATCTGTTGACGGTTTCATGCTCTTGATCGGGGCTCTTCCGAAGAGCTCCCTGATGTCTGGAATAATGATTCCAAAGTAATTATTATAGCAGGTCGGGGGAAGGTTCCTGCCTATGGGAAAGTTTTTCCTGGTTCTTTTTCCCTTTTCAAACCGGTCGTCGATGATAGAATTCTCCCGTTGCCGATCCTGACACCCGCAACGGAAAGCAGGTCGAAGAAGATGACACTCACCGGCATCTGGCGCTTTTACCGGGACGGTTTCCGGTCCATGACCCTGGGGAAAACTCTGTGGGCGCTGATCCTCATCAAGCTCATCGTGCTTTTCGGCTTTCTCAAGGTTTTCTTCTTCCCGGACCTGCTGAAAACCCGCTACGACAATGATTACGACCGCGGCGCCTTCGTCCTCCGTCACATCCTCGAAAGCGCCCCGCCTGAAAGGAACAGACCATGATGGAAACCTTCGATCCGGCAGCGGTCAACTGGGCCCGTGCCCAGTTCGCGCTGACCGCCATGTATCACTGGATGTTCGTCCCCCTGACCCTGGGCCTTTCCTTCCTCCTGGCCTTTTTCGAAACCTTTTATTACAAAACCGGCGATCCGGAATGGAAGCGGATCACCCGTTTCTGGATGCGGCTTTTCGCCGTCAACTTCGCCATCGGCATCGCCACCGGCCTGATTCTCGAATTCCAGTTCGGCACCAACTGGTCCAACTATTCGTGGATGGTCGGAGATATCTTCGGCGCCCCGCTGGCCATCGAGGTGCTCTTCGCCTTCTTTATCGAAGCCACCTTTTTCGCTGTGATGTTTTTCGGCTGGGACCGCGTCTCGCCCCGCTTCCATCTTTTCTCCACCTGGATGGTGGCCATCGGCTCGAGCCTGTCGGCGGTGTGGATCCTCGTCGCCAACGCGTGGATGCAGCGTCCCGTCGGCATGGTCTTCAACCCCGATCTGGCCCGTTTCGAAATGCAGGACATCGCCGCGGTGATCACCTCCCCCGTCGCCGTCAGCCATTTCCTCCATGCCACCAGCACCAGCTTCGTCCTCTCCGCCCTTTTCGTTCTCAGCGTTTCCTCCTGGTATCTCCTCAAAGGCCGTTATCTGCGCCTGGCGGTGCGCAGCGTCCTGGTCGCTTCCGTTTTCGGGCTCCTATTCTCCTTTCTGGTCATCCTCTCGGGAGACCAGGCGGCCCATAACGCCGCCCGCTTTCAGCCGATGAAACTGGCCGCCATGGAAGCCCTCTACCGGGGCGAGAAAAATGCCGGACTAGTCGCCATCGGCCTGCTCAATCCGGAAAAGAAACCGGGGGACGATCGTCCGGTATTCCACCAGGCGGTTCACTTCCCCTATCTGTTGTCGCTGCTGGCCAACCGCCGGCTTGACACCTTCGTCCCCGGGATCGACGATCTTCTCTACGGCAACCCGGCAGAGGGGATCGTCGGCGTCAGCGAGAAAATGGTTCTCGGCAACGAGGCTTTGGAGCAGCTCACCCGCTACCGGCAAGCCCGCAAGGAAAAGGATGAGGAAGCCGCCGCCTTTCATCTGGCCGCCTTCAAAAAGGTGGAGGACCACCTCGGCTTCGCCTATCTCGACGGGCCGGAAGAAGCCGTCCCCCATGTGCCGATCCTATTTTACGGTTTCCATGTCATGGTCGGCCTCGGCTTCCTCTTTCCCCTGATTTTTCTTCTCTATCTCATCCTCGCCCTGAAGAACCGGCTTCCCCGGTACCGCTGGCTGCTGCGCCTCGGCCTGCTGCTGGTACCGCTGGGGTTTCTTGCCTCCCAACTCGGCTGGGTGGTGACCGAAATGGGGCGGCAGCCGTGGGCCATTCACCACATCCTGCCGGTCAAAGTGGCTCAGTCTAATCTGGCCGCCGCCACCGTCCAATCCACCTTCTACATCTTTCTCGTTCTGTTGACCCTTTTGTTCGTCGCCGAGGTCCGCATCATGCTCAGCCAGATCCGCATCGGACCGGAGGAGAAATGACATGAACCTCGATCATCTTCAGCTGCAGCAACTGTGGTGGATCATCCTCTCCCTGGTGGGTGCCCTGTTTTTGTTCATGACCTTCGTCCAGGGGGGCCAGACCCTGCTCTTTACCACCGCCCGCAGCGCGCCGGAAAGAACCCTCATGGTCAATGCCCTGGGCCGCAAATGGGAACTGACCTTTACCCTGCTGGTCCTTTTCGGCGGCGCCTTCTTCGCCGCCTTTCCGCGCTTTTACGCGGTCAGTTTCAGCGGCGCCTACTGGGTGTGGATGCTGATCCTCATCACCTTCGTCCTGCAGGCGGTCAGTTTCGAGTTCCGCAGCAAGGCGGGGAACCTCTTCGGCGCCCGCGTCTACGAGGGCTTTCTGTTCATCAACGGCAGCCTGGGAATCCTGGCCCTCGGCGCCGCCATCGGCACCCTGTTCACCGGCGGAAACTTCCTCATTGATGAATTCAACCTGATCCGCTGGGGGAATCCCTGGCACGGCCTGGAAGCCCTGCTGGTGCCGTTCAATGTCGCCCTCGGCCTGGTGGCCGTCTTCCTGGCGCGGGTGCTCGGCGCCCTCTACCTGGTCAATTCGCTGCGCGCTGAAGAACTGACGGCGCGTCTGCGCCGAGCTGCCTGGAAAAACCTCCTTCCCCTCGTCATCCTCATCCCCTTTCTCCTCATCAGCTGGCAGACCATGACAGGCTACGGCTACGGGGAAAGCGGGGAGATCCTGGCGGCGGCGGGAAAACACTGGGACAACCTATTCAACCTGGGGCTCTTCGGCATCGGCTTTTTTCTTATTGGGGCGGCCCTGACGGCGGGCGGCGCGGGATTGGCCCGTTTCACCGCCTCCACCAAAGGGATCTGGCTCTCCGGGGCCGGCGCCATCCTCATTGGTCTGGCCCTCTTTTTGATCCTCGGCCTCGAGCAGACGGCCTTCTACCCTTCCCTGCTCGATCCGGCCAGCAGCCTGACCATCCGCAACGCCTCGAGCAGCCGCTACACCCTGGCGGCGATGACCTGGGTGGCGCTGGCGGTTCCCGTCATTTTGGGGTATGTGGCCTATGTCTGGCGCTTGATGAACGCGACACCGCTCAGCGCCGACGACATGGATAAAGACCGGCACCACTCCTATTGAAAAGAGGTCCTCAATGGTTTTTTTATGGATTTTCCTGTGGCTGCTGCTGGTGGTGGCTTCCCTCAAGGGAGCGGAATACCTTTTGCGAAAATCGGGGAATCTGTGATCGATGGCGATGGAAGCGGTCCACGGCATTGGCCCGGTGGCGCCGGTGACCGCGACGACCGGCTATTGACGGGAAGACGGCCACTTTTTTCCAAAAAGAAAAGGAGCCTTGCGGCTCCTTTTCCTGACAGACTTATAAACAAAACGGTCTTTTTCAGACCTGCACCACCTCTTTGACCTCGGGGATCTTCGCCTTGAGGGTCTTCTCGATCCCCATCTTGAGGGTCATGGTGGCCATGGGACAGGAGCCGCAGGCCCCTTTCAGCTTCACCTTGACGGTGCCGTCCTCTTCCACATCGACCAGTTCCACATCGCCGCCGTCAGCCTGCAGATAGGGGCGAACCTGATTCAATACCTCTTCCACCTTCTCACGCATAATATAGGCCTCCTGAATTTTAGAAAATTATAGGTCAGAGCCCGGAAAAAAGTCCAGACGGCAAAAGCCTTGATCTAGATTAAAAAATTCTTCCCACAACCACGCTCCCCACTGCCGAAACGCCTCAGCGGTCGACCATCTCCCGCAATTCCTTGCCGGTTTTGAAAAAAGG
>JAAYDE010000015.1 GCA_012729375.1 Deltaproteobacteria bacterium
AGGACTCTCCTGGAGCGAATCCCGCATGGCTTTGATCCAGCCGGACAAGGGGGAAAAATTCCGCAGGATTGTCGATGCGGGCATCCACCCTCTTCTGGAGGGCCTGTCCGGCATCAAAGCCATCGGCAGCCGGACCTATGTGGAGAAAAACAGGATGATCAGCGACCTTTATGTGACCATGGAACGCAACTTCTGAGCAGGAAAAGGGAAAGATTTGCGACCAAGGCGGACCCAGACAGGGTGCCAATTGTCCCGTTTTTTTTAGGGGCATTCCTCAGCAGCGGCCAACGATATAGTCACAGAGGTCCATCTCTTCGTCATAGACAACGACCCTGCCGCCGAGCAAACGCTCTATTTCCTTCCGCGCGTTCTTTTGCCTTTTTCGGGATAAAGGCGGCGGGCTGCCAGCAAGAGATTTTTTCTCTGACGCCAACCGGTAGCCGCAGTGGGCCGGAAGCCACCTCAAGCCGGCAAGGTTCTCGGGAGTGATTTTGGTGCATTCCGGGTTGACGTCAAACCGCATTGCATAAACCGAGCACCTGCCGGCGCTCAAATCGTAACAGGGGCAGATCACCCTGGTCAGGTATATCTCCGCCGCATCCTCGAACATCACCCGGTAAAGGCAGCAGAAGCCGCAATGCCGGCAAAGGGATTCCCATTCGTCCTCGGTGAGTTTCTGAATATCTCCATGGATCGGCAAATCGGCCTGAGACAACGCTGCTCTCTCCTGAGTGATCGGGGCGCGGCCCGAACGGAAGGGGATTTTTTGTTCCCCCCCCAGCCCTTGTCGGCGCATTTTTTTCCAATTCTCAAGGGCTTCAGCCTCTCTGTCAAGCCCCCGTCTTCATTCAAAATTTTGACTTTCCCCTGAATGCCACGGCTGACCGCCGGGAAACCGCTGCCCAAGCATTCGGTTTTAATCATCCTTCGGGAGGATTTTCCCGACAACCTGCGGTGGCCCCTCCAGGGAAAATTTACCGGCATCAGCGGACGCTGATCCCCTCGTTCCAGTATTTGATGAGGGGATAGATGAAGAACTCGATGATGCGGCGCTTGCCGACCTTGATTTCCGCCGAGATGCTCATCCCGGTGGAGATGGCGGTTTTCTTCCCGTCCACGATCAGGGTCGTCTGCAGCGGCTGGACGTAGGCTTCATAGATCAGCCCGAGCCTCTGGTCCTCGATGCTGTCCTTGGAGACCTGCAGCAGTTTGCCGTCGAGAATGCCATATTTCTGGAACTCGAAGGTATCCACCTTGAGCGATACCTCCATCCCCGGCTCCAGAAAGCCGACGTCCTTATTCTCCACCAGGGCCTTGATCAAAAGCGGCGAATCGAGGGGCACGATGGTGGCCAGCTCCTCGGCCGGCGTCACCACCCCGCCGACGGTATGGAACAGCAGCTGGGCCACATGCCCCTTGACCGGCGAGGTGATCATCTGGCGGCTGCTGAGAAATTCCGAACGGCGGACTTTCCCGTCCAGATAAGCGGCGCGCTGCTGCTTCTCGGCCAGCTCGGCAAGCAGCCGGTTGCGCTCCTCCTCGCGGATCAGGTCGATCTCCCGGTTGACCTTCTGGATGTTCGATTCCAGTTCGGCGATGCCGTGGGCCGAGGTCTTGACCTCACTTTCCGCCTCCTTCCGTTCCCGATCCCCCTCCTCGAAAGCGTCGCGGCTGAGGATATCCTGTACCTCCTGAAGGCGCACGAAGCGCCGGTCGGCCTGGCGGTAGCGGAAAGCCGCCTGCTGATGGACCTTGCGCTGCGCCGCGAGCCGCTCCCGGAGCTGACCGAGCTCCTTGTCCTTGACGCTGACCTGCTTGGCGAGCCTTTCCC
>JAAYDE010000125.1 GCA_012729375.1 Deltaproteobacteria bacterium
CTGCGGGAGGCGCTTGGTAATGGATGGTCTCCCGCCCGACGGGGCCTGAGATAACCCGCATCGGCCCCTCGCGGTCATCGCGCCAGGAAGCGACGTTGATCTTGTGCAGTCCGGAGTAGCCTGTTGGGAAAAGGGCTGCATGCCAACCAAAAAGCCGGGCCGTGGTCGGTTCCTCATCATGCCCCTGAGTGGCGTCCAGGAGAATTTCAACGACTCCATCGGCTTGCCGGTTGGAGGAGAAAGGCAACCCAGCCGTCGGTAAACCAAGTCTCCGGGCGACGGAGGAGCGCACCGCCTGGACGTCAAGCTTTTCGCCCTCGATCTCGGAGGTTTTCAGGGCCTCTTCGATGAGGACTTCGCGCGGGCGTGCTCCCTGACCGCAAGTCCCAGTTCCTTCATCTGCGTCAGCAGGCGGCCCTGCTGATACCGGCAGTTCCCAAGGGGCTTCAGGAGTGCCGCATCGTCCCAGCGAAACTGGGGCCAGGAAGGCAGTTCCCAGACGAATCGATGTTTTTGAGTCATTCATGCCGCCCTTTCGACTCATATTTTGAGGCGATTATAGACTGTAAACGACTCACGCACAACCAAGTTTCTCTCAATCTGGTTGCCGCCCGTTGCCTGCAAAATTGAAGGATCATCATTTTTTTTCTTGACCAGGGAATTTTATGGGGTCAGGCTTGAAAATTGAAACTTTCAAACTTTAAGGCCTGACCCCGTTTCCATTCCCAGCAGCGAGGCAATTCGAAATTCGCAACCGGGATGATGTGCGCCTCCAGAAAGAGGTCGAGCGCCTGAAAAAGGAAGTTCGACTTTCAATCTTTAAGGCCTGACCCTCTTGTGCTCTATCGCTACGTGACAGAGATCGGGCACTACGGCACCGGGGATTCTGAGTTTACCATCTGATCGGAGCAAGATTTTGAGCTGGTCAAATCGCTCATCGAATTGGCGTATAACAAGGTTGGTGGGTAACCCTTTTGACATGGGATTCTCAATGCCTGTTCTCATAAACCAACATTAAGGGGATGATGCGATGAAAAAAATGGCAATGGGGGTGGTTTTGGTTTTTTGCCTGATTGCGGCGCAATCCTTCGCCTGCACGACCATGCTTGTCGGCAAGGATGCCTCTGCTGACGGATCGGTCATGGTCTCTCACTCCGATGACGGATTGGGGGACGGAAGTGTTATTTATGTGCCGGCCATGGATCACCTGCCCGGTTCAAAGCGGGCGGTGTATTATTCCCATTGCGCCCTGGATTACAAACCGCAATGGGGCGCGACAGTCCGACACCGCATCGTGACCAAAGAGCGCGGCCCGGGCTACGATAAGACAGGTGTGACGCCCAGCGTGCCGCTGGGGTTTATCCCGCAGGTCGCCCATACCTATGCCTATTTTGATGCCAACTATGGCCTGATGAATGAGCATCAGCTCTCCATCGGAGAGTGCACCGACAAGGCCAAGGTGCATCCTGAGCCCGAGCCTGGCAAGCGGATTTTTTATTCATCCGAACTGTCACGCGTCGCTCTGGAGCGCACCAGGACCGCCCGGGAAGCCATCCAACTGATGGGCGAACTGATCGAGAAATACGGCTACTACGGGACGGGTGAAACCCTGCTGGTGGCCGACCCGAATGAAGGCTGGGTGATGGAAATGGCCGGTTATGACCTGGACGGCGCGGACGGCGTCTGGGTGGCACAGCGGGTGCCGGATGATCAGGTTTTTGTCGCGGCCAACCAATTTCGCATCCGCGAAGTGCTTCCGGACAGCCCCGACATGATGTTTTCCAAAAACATCTTCGATGTGGCAAAGCAAAAGGGCTGGTGGAACCCGTCTGCGGGGCCGCTGGATTTTGCCAGGGTCTATGGCGATGGAGAATTTCACCATCCCTACTATTCGCTGCGCCGCGTCTGGCGCGCCCAATCCCTGCTGGCCCCCTCTCTGAATCTGCCGGCCTGGGTGGAAGGTCCCTTCACTCAGGTCTATCCATTTGCCGTCAAGCCCGATAAAAAAATGACCGTACCGGCACTGTTTGCCATTCATCGGGACAACTACGAAGGAACGGAATTTGACCTGACGAAAGGTCTGGCGGCTGGCCCCTTCGGCAACCCTCATCGATTCGAAGGCAATGCCGAATCGGTTGCCGACAAGGAAGGAAAACTGGCCCCGCTGGTCGGCGAATTCGAACGCCCGTTGAATATCTACCGCTGCGTTTATTCCTATGTGATTCAGGCGCGCAACTGGCTGCCTTCCGCCATCGGCGGCGTACTCTGGTTCGGACCGGACCGCCCGGCGACCAGTGTCCTGATGCCTTTTTACGCCGGCGCCCTGGACCTTCCCCTATCGGTTCAACTGGCGGATATCCTCAAACTCGACAGGCAGAGCATGTGGACGGTCTTCAATTATGTGGCCAACTATTCCATGCTGAAATATTCCTATATGATCCA
>JAAYDE010000126.1 GCA_012729375.1 Deltaproteobacteria bacterium
ACTGGTTGGCTTCATGGACCCCCAGCCCGGCCAGCCGCGGATCAGCCGGGCGGTCAACAATGTCTTTGTCAATTGCGCTGAGATCAAAAGCGGCAACTGGCAGGTCAACCCCAATACCAACTGGTCCACCGACCACGATCCCGGCTTCGTAAGCACCCCCGAAAACAACTTCCTCCTCAAACCCGACTCCGAAATCTTCTCCCACCTGCCCGCCTTCCAGCCCATCCCCTTCGATCAGATCGGCCTGATGAAAGACCCCTTCCGCCCTGATTTAAAACCGTAGTTTTTTTCAGCCGAACTAAAACCAATCTCAAGCGTAATAAAGCTGGAAACCATTATCACAACATAAGGAGTCGCAGCAGCTTTTTACCAGTACATCTTGATTTACCCTTTGCTTTCCGCCTTATTGACGTTTAAAATACGGTGAAAATGCGAAATGGTCGTGTATTGAATACTTTCTTCAATATGGAGGGACTATAATCTCCATGAAAGTCAAATTCATCCTGCCGGCACTGACAGAGTCCAAAGGAAAATACTGGCGCCCCATCAAGTATTCTCTTTTCCCCCCGCTGGGTCTTGCCACCCTGGCTGGCTACCTCGATGCCGACGACGAAGCCGAAATCATCGATGAACATGTCGAATCGATAAATCTCAACGATTCCCCCGACCTGGTGGCCATCGAAGTCTATATCACCGCCGCCCATCACGCCTATGCCATTGCCGATCACTACCGCCGAAGAGGTATCTATGTCATTATGGGCGGTCTTCATGTCACCGCTTTACCTCACGAGGCGGCCCGGCATGCCGACACCATCGTTCTCGGCCCCGCCGAAGAAGCCTGGCCCCGCTTCCTGCATGACTTCCGCCGCCGCCAGCCCCATCCCCTCTATCAGTCCCTCAACCGAACCCTGGAACATCTCCCCCCCATCCGCCGGGATCTGATCAAACGGAAAAACTACCTGGTCCCTAATTCCATCGTCGTCTCCCGCGGCTGCCCGCACTCCTGCGATTTCTGCTACAAGGACTCCTTTTTCCGCGGCGGCCGCTCCTTTTACACCTATACCCTCGATCAGGCACTCCGGGAAATCCAATCCCTGACCGGCCGCCACCTGTTTTTCCTGGATGACAACATCTTCGGCAGCCTCCGCTTCGCTCACGATCTCTTTCGCGAAATGATTGGCTACAAACGCCTCTGGCAGGGAGCCGCCACCGTCGAAGCCATCAAAAATCAGTACCTCCTCAAAACCGCCGCCGCTTCCGGCCTGCGCAGCCTCTTCATCGGTTTTGAATCATTGAACCAGGAAGCCTTGCGCAACCACAACAAACACCACAATAAGATTGCCGACTACGAAGCGGTAATCCACAGCCTCCACGACCTCGGTATCATGATCAATGCCAGTTTCGTCTTTGGCCTGGAGGAAGATAACCCTTCCGTATTTGAGACAACCGTCGAATGGGCTATCAAAAATGGCATCGAAACCGCCACCTTTCACATCTTGACCCCTTATCCCGGTACTGCTCTCTACGACCGCTACCTCGCCGCCGGCCGCATCCGGACCAGCGACTGGAACCTCTACGATACCCGCCACGCCGTCTTCCAGCATCCCTTCATGTCCGCCGCCCAAATGGAAAACGGCTACTGGCAGGCCTACCACCAGTTCTACTCCTGGAACTCCATCCTCCGCAGTGTCAGCCGCAACACCACCCTCCTCAACCGTTTCCGCCACCTCATCTACACCGGTGCCTGGAAAAAATGCGAATGGCTCTGGGCCGCCGTCATCCACCTCAAAAAACTCAATATCGCCATCCCCATCCTCGAAACCGTCCTGAAAGGTAAATCACCAATCGTAAATTTTAAGGAGGATCGGCAACTTGCTTGCCGACGCGAAATCTGACCTTTCAAATCACGCCAAGCAAACGTTCCCCCTCATCCAATTGCTTCCGGATCCACATGACCATCCGCTCAAAATCCAGCACCACGGTTCGATCCCCAAAAAACTTCATACTCACATATCCCGGCTCATGCCACATCGGACTATCCTGGCCAAAGATAATCACTTCCGCATTCTTTACCTTTACATCACCAACCTCCAGCTCCGATCCTTGCCTTGCGGCACGGCAGCCACCCCAGAAATCCCATCGGCACCGATCCCTTTTTAGCCGCTGCTCCGCCATTTGCCCTGGATAACTTTTCCCAGAATTCATCCCCAACCGCCATCCCATATCGCCCGCAGCTATCAAACATGATCTGTGTGATTTCTCCCTCCAAAGGCAATTCCACCATAAGTTTTAACTGAAGCGAGTTTCCTTCATAGCTAAGCCGATATTGCATCCATTGCTCGGCATTCTCCGGGCAAAACCTGCCGTCGCAACCAAGCTCCAGCTCTTGATTCGCATTATCAAACAGTACATAGGAAAACTCCCGGAGCTGACGCAACCCCAGCAGCAGGGCCTTCTGTCTCCACCAAGGCAGACACAAGAATTTCACTTCCCAGTGCATCCCCAGGTACCCGCAATTCGGATGGATCATCCTGGCATCACCGATCCGCAACTCCGGCAGATCACACAATCCCACTCCTTCTCCTCTGGAAGTGTTTCCCAGCGGAAATATGGCAAGATCATTCGCCCGTAC
>JAAYDE010000127.1 GCA_012729375.1 Deltaproteobacteria bacterium
AAGGGCTGTGCATGGTGTACGCGCCTCGTGGTGTTGGCAAGACTCATTTTTCGCTCGGGGTTTCCTATGCCGTGGCAAGCGGGGGGAGCTTCCTGACATGGGAGGCACCCTCACCCCGTGGCGTTCTCTTCATTGACGGCGAGATGCCCGCCGCCGTTCTACGGGAACGTCTGGCCAGAATTGCCGTGAGTTCGGACCGGGAACCAGCGGCACCCCTGTGGATCGTAACCCCTGACCTACAGGACCGTGGCATGATCGACCTGTCGCGCCAGGACGACCAGGAAGCCTTGGAGCCCTTCCTCGCAGGGGTGGAATTGATTGTTGTCGATAATCTCAGCACCCTTTGCCGGACGGGGCGCGAAAACGAGGGGGAGGGTTGGCTCCCTGTTCAGGCCTGGGGGCTCCGCCAACGGGCGGCGGGGCGATCCGTTCTTTTTATTCATCATGCCGGAAAGGGTGGACAACAGCGGGGGACCTCCAGGCGGGAAGATGTCCTGGATACCGTTATCAGTCTTCGGCGGCCGGGTGATTACTCCCCGGACCAGGGAGCGATATTTGAGGTTCATTTCGAAAAGGCGCGTGGACTTTACGGCGATGAAACCAAACCATTTGAGGCAAAGCTGACCACCACCCCGGACGGACGCCAGGAATGGGCGGTTAAGCCACTGGAGCAATCAACGGTTGAAAAGGTGGCCGGCCTGTTGAGTGAAGGTATTTCCCAAATAGAAATTGCTGAGATGTTGGGCTTGACCCGTGGCGCCGTTTCGAAGGCCGCAAAGAAAGCGGCGGAGCAAGGGCTTGTGCGTGTTTCCTAGTTTCCTCCTCTAAGGATGGAAACATGGAAACATTTTTGAAAAACAGGAAACCAGCAAGGAAACAAGGCGGAAACAATGGCCCTTAAAGACTTAGCAGAGCGGGTTTTGCAAGGAAACAGGCAGGGAAACATGAAGGAAACAAAATGTTTCCTTGCTAAAAAAACAGGGAAACATTTTCAGGGACACAAGGAAACCCGGAAGGAAACCATTCCCACCGAGGTGATCCGCTCCACCCTGGCGGAATTGAACGCGGCGGGTTCCTGGGCGGATTGCCCGCCGTTATCGGATAACGAGCAGCAGCAGGCAGGGGAACTCGAAAGCGCTGTTGACCGAGCGGCATTGGCCGACGATATCCCTGCTTTGGAAAAGGCCCTTGACGCCTACCGCATCTTCTGGCTTCAACGGTTGCGGAAAGAACCCCGCCAACCGCTTCTTTTTGGCTGATTCGATATCGAGACATCGGGAAAGACATTTTTTCAAAAAAACGGCAGCTAGCCCCCGGTTTTTTTCGCGGAAGGAGCATCTACGATGCCCGCTTCACCCGTACCGCATGGGAAGGCGACCCCGGCAGAATGAGGTTGTCATCGAGGATTGAGGAAACATGCTTTTGCAGGAATTATGAAGCAGGTCTTCCCCCTGTGCTGGCCTACCGTCAATCACGGCGGCCCTGGCGGTTCGTTTTGCCTCTGGATATGGTGAACCCCGGCCTACCCGGAGATTTGACCGCTGAGGTTGACCTGAATGGTTTCTGCCACATTGTGCGGCAGATAAGAGCGACCGGCAAAGGGGCCGGTTGCTGAATTTTTACCCCATAAAAAAAGGAGATCGAACATGGGTGGATTCCTTGGAGATGCACGAATCGGGAAACAGTCGGCGCTTGCCGGTTTGAAGAAAGCGCCTCTCTGGGGAGAGATCGGCAGCGGATGAGGGATAATGAGGGTGGATTGAATTTGACAGGAAACTTTCCGGTGATATTTGAGCCTTGTACCTTCCTTTCGTCCCCGGTTGCGTTATTCTTGATCTGGGAAAAGGATCTTCTCGTAACGATCATCAGCTTCCAGGATCAACCGTTCCGTTGCCTTTGCCAGAGAGCAATTCCAGGCACGGGCCAGTTTCATGATCCGCCAGGATGCACTTGACGAGATGTGACAGTCAAGGCGGCGGGAAGTTCGTTGCTTCTCCTGCTTCCATGCTCTGACACGCGCTTTATCGTCCTTGTGAATCCTTGGTCGGCCCCTTCCCCTATCGGTTGCGTTTTTCTCTTCCATGTAACCCCCCTCTTGTTTTCGTTGCCGGTAACGAAATTTATACCAGGGGGAAAGGAGGGTGGCAATTAGTATTTTCATTCCGGGAACGGAATTGGTTTTTTTCATGTCAGAAAATAATTTTGGGGGTATTTTTGGGGGTATCTATCCAAGATGTTCTTGAAAAATAGATTAAAAAACAGATAGTTATTGTGGCAGTTTGAATGATACCTCCTCCGCCAAAAGTAAATCCAAGACAATCCGATGAAGTTGAAAAGGCCCTGAGAAATCGGGGCTTTTTCTTTTTCTGGCATCACGGTTGGCGGGTACCTTGCCGGATCCGCCGTTTCAGCCTGAACCTGGCCGGAAGCGACGCACTTTAATTCCACGGAAGGATTGGTAGGCTGCCAATATCCCCATTCCCGGGCGACCATGGCGGCCCAGAATCTTAAAAATCTCCCCAAAAACCTGTCTCGGAGAGATCGGCCGGCAAATCGAGAGGAAGAAACGGGTGCCGACGGCGGTTCCCTTGAATTTCGTGATAGCCGCCGGGAACCCCGTTGAGGCGCTGGACGACGGCGTGGCCATTTTGGAAGTCAAGAATTTGACCGAAGAGATCTTTCCGTCTGTTCGGCCTGGGTGGAGCTGAAGGGCGTTTCCAGCTGCCGACTTTGTCCGTCCATCATAACGAAACCTGCTTTTTTCGGGGTCTGGCGCCTTTGGAGACGAAAAAAACGGCATTCCAGGAAGGAAACCGCCCGGCATGGGATTGGTCATCCTGGCTTTATTCTCTTTCAACAAAAAGAGGGAGCGGGTTTTGAGAGGAAAGCGCTACAAAAGACCTTAAAATAATGGAAAACCAATTTAAAAACAAACTCTTACAGCATTCCCGTAAAATTTCCGGAGAGCGTTTGTTTTACCTTGGCGGAAAAAATTTTTTGTTCTTTAGAAAGAATTTTATTCTATTCATAAACATGGCATGACCCTTGAAATGCTTTCCCGGCAAATCCATTTTGCGGTCACCTCCGCTCTTTTCCGTTCTTTAGACGGAACGGTATGCCGGGATTTTGGGTTAACCTTCACAACGAAACAGCCCTTCCCCCTGGAAAAGATTGAGGATATCTATTTTCTGCTCCTGTTGAATCCAGAGGTGATCGCCGATTTTCAGGCCGTGTGTCGAGGTACATTGCCACCCGCTGACGAAGGGTGGACATTCATGGATTAAACCCAACGCAGACATTTTTCCGCCACATTAAAACCTAAAATCGTCCTGGAAACCAATCGCGGTGCCCGATCCGGTCGGAAATTTGCGGCCCGCTATGAATTGCACCACTTCCCGTGATGTCGCTGAGTCCTGCTCAAGGGGAAAGGTTGACCGGCCCGGGATGGACTCAGTCTTTCCCGGCAGGGTGAGTTGCGGTGGTTTCCCGGATTGGTCTGTTGCCGCAAATTGGCAGGGCTGGTTTCCATCCGAAAACGCAGAAAGGAACCAGCCATGTTTTCCTAACGGAACGAGAAATTTTTCCCAAGATCAAAAAAACCACCTCTTGCACGGAGCCGTACAAAGCGCGCAAGAGTGCCGATTGGCGCCGAGATCACGGAAAACAACCGTTTCCGGATGAATTCAGGCTGATGACCCAAAAACTGGCTTTTCCCCTCGATTAAGCTCTGCGAGGGTACGCGGATGATCACCGACATCTTTTAAAAGCAAACCAAGACAAGGGAGAAGAACCATGAGCACGAAGAGTAACCTTCCAGGGCTGGTCAGGCGCTATGAAAAGGAGATCTTCAAAGACTGGATGAAAGAGCAGCTCGCTGACTTTTCCTTGAGGGCCGACCTGATATCCGAAACCGAGCTGCGGGGCCAGTCAGCCCAATTCCTGGAAACCTTCCGTGAAGCCCTCGAAGCGGACGGACCGGCAAGCATCAAGGGTAGGAGCTGGGATGAACTGCGGACTTCGCTCGAGGAGATCTCCAAGTCCCGTGCGAGGCTGGGATTCTCCCCTTCCGAGACGGCGACATTTGTCTTTTCCCTCAAGCAGCCTCTTTTCGCCCTGGTGCAAAAGGAATACGAAAGCGACCCCAAGGTTCTGAGCGCCGAACTGTGGACGATCAACCTGCTTATCGACAAGCTGGGAATTTTCACCATGGAATGTTTTCACAAGGGGCGCGAGGAGGTCATCAAGCGCCAGCAGGACGAAATGCTGGAACTTTCCACACCGGTGGTCAAGATCTGGGACCAGATTTTGGCCCTGCCCCTCATCGGAACCCTGGACAGCGCCCGCACCCAGGTGGTGATGGAAAGCCTTCTCCAGGAGATTGTGCAAACCTCCTCCATGGTGGCCATCATCGACATCACCGGCGTACCCATGGTGGACACCCTGGTGGCCCAGCACCTGATCAAGACCGTGTCCGCGGCCCGGCTGATGGGAGCGGAATGCATCATCAGCGGCATTCGGCCGCAGATCGCCCAAACCATGGTTCACCTGGGGGTGACTTTCTCCGACATCGCCACCAAGGCCACTCTGGCCGATGCGATCCGCTCCGCCTTCGCCGCCGTGGGATGCCGCGTGGTACGTCGGGAAAAATGAGACAAGGGGGCCCTACATGGAAAAAATACCCATCCTGAAAATGGGTAGATTTCTCCTGGTGTCCATCCAGGTGGACATGCATGACCGGTTGGCCATGACCCTGCAGGAAGATCTTACCGACCGGATTGTCAAGGAAAACGCCAGGGGCGTGCTGATCGACATTTCCTCCATGGAGATAGTGGATTCCTTCATCGGCCGCATGCTCGGCAGCATCGCCTCCATGTCGCGGATGCTGAATGCGGAAACCGTGGTCGTGGGCATGCAGCCTGCGGTGGCCATCACCATGGTGGAACTCGGGCTTTCTCTTTCCGGCGTGCGCACCGCCCTGGACGTTGAAAAGGGCATGGAAATCCTCCACCGGTTCCGGCAGCCGGGCGAGGAGGAGACCGACATTGATGACCAGGCATGAAAAAATCGAGGTGCGTTCCTCCGATGACGTGGTGAAGGTGCGCCAGCGGGTCAGGGCCCTGGCCGTCGAGGCCGGTTTCAGCCTGGTGGACCAGACCAAGATCATCACCGCCGCCAGTGAGCTGGCCCGCAACACGGTGAATTACGGCGGAGGCGGCCACGCCATCGTAAGCCTCGTGAAGAGCAATGGGCGCACCGGCCTGCGCCTTGTATTTGAAGACCGGGGACCCGGCATCACCGACATCGAGTTAGCCATGCAAGACGGCTATTCCACCGGGGCCGGCCTGGGGCTGGGACTGAGCGGATCACGGCGCCTGATGCACGAGTTCGAGATCGACTCGGCCCCGGGCCAGGGCACAAAGGTTACGGTCACGAGATGGAGATGAAGAAAATCTTAAGGATCCCCGTGGAAGAGCCCAGCCAGGTCGGCGAGGCCCGCCGCCTTACCGTCCCCCTGTGCCGCCTCATGCGGTTTTCCGAGGTGGATATCGGCCGGATATCCCTCATCGTGACCGAAGCCGCCACCAACCTGGTCAAGCACGCTGCCGCCGGCGAACTGCTGATCCGCACCTTGGAGTGCGGCGGGGTTCTGGGCCTGGAAATCCTGGCCACCGACCGCGGTCCGGGCATGGCCAACCCCGCCCGGTTTCTGCAGGACGGGGTTTCCACGACCGGCAGCCCAGGCACCGGTCTGGGGGCGATCGTCCGCGCTTCCGCCAAATTCGATCTCTTTTCCAGCCCCGGCCAGGGCACGGTGATGATGAGCCGCTACTGGGCCGGGCGGCTCCCCCGTGACCTGCCGGCACGGCCCCTGGAGATCGGAGCCATCTGTCTGCCCATCCCCGGCGAAGAATCCTGCGGCGACGGTTGGGCCGTGGAACAGGATCGGCAACGCAGCGTTGTGCTTGCCTGCGACGGACTGGGGCACGGTCTCGATGCGGCCAAGGCATCCCTGGAGGCCGAGCGACTTTTCCGTATCCACCGGACAAGGCCCGTAGCGGAGATCGTGGAGATGGTACATGCCGGTCTTTGCAGCACCAGGGGAGCGGCCATCGGCGTGCTGGAAGTGGACCATGTGGATGCCGTCGTCCGGTTTTGCGGCATCGGCAATATCGCCGCCCGCATCATCACCGCGAGCGGGGAGCGCCATCTCGTCTCCCACAACGGCATCGCCGGCCAGGAGGCCCGCAAAATTCAACAGTTCACCTATCCTTGGGATGACGGCGGCCTGGTCGTGGTACATTCGGACGGCATCGCCACCCGCTGGAGTCTGGCCGACTACCCCGGCCTCCCTCGGCGCCATCCCTCGGTCGTTGCCGGAGTGCTGAACCGGGACTTCAGACGGGGCCACGACGACAGTTTGGTGCTGGTAGCGAAAAGCAGGGGCCGGGGAGCAGGCAACAGGGGATAGGATCTCTGCCGCTGACCCTGGTCTAGATTCCCCTCCCTCCGCCCCCTGCAATCAGGAGATTATGTG
Source organism: Deltaproteobacteria bacterium (assembly GCA_012729375.1). GTDB lineage: Bacteria > Desulfobacterota > Desulfuromonadia > Desulfuromonadales > JAAYDE01 > JAAYDE01. The sequence continues at coordinate 6,536 of JAAYDE010000127.1, forward strand.
ACGCTTCCCCTTCTCAAAGTGGCGATCCGCTATGAACAAGACATCGTGCAGGCCCGGCAGCGGGCGCGCAGCATCGCGGACCTCTTGGGTTTCGACAACAACGGGCAGACGCGCATGGCCACGGCGGTATCCGAGATTGCCCGCAACGCCTTTCTCTATGCCATGGGCGGCGAAGTCGAGTTTCTCGTCGAAGAGCGGGACCGGCCCCAGCTCTTTCTGGCCAGGATCAGAGACCGGGGGCCCGGCATCGCCGACCTCGCCGCGGTTCTGGAAGGGCGTTATCAATCCCCGACCGGCATGGGTATCGGCATCATCGGCGCCAGACGCCTGATGGACTATTTTCACATCGAATCCGCCGCTGCGGGGACCACCGTGATCCTGGGGAGAAAGATTCCGCCCCAGGCACCCCTTGTCACCACCGGGGCCGTGGCCGCCATCGCCGAGCGGCTCATCCGCCAGACGCCGCGGAACCCCTTCGAGGAAGTGCAGCAGCAAAACCAGGAACTGCTGCGCGCCATGCAGGAACTCAAAGAGCGGCAGGATGAACTGGAGACCCTGAATCGGGAACTGGAAGACACCAACCGGGGCGTCGTCGCCCTCTACGCGGAACTGGACGAAAAGGCCGCCCACCTGAACCGGGCCAATGAGCTCAAGGCCCGCTTCCTGTCTTACATGAGCCACGAGCTAAGAACCCCGCTCAACTCCATCCTGGGGCTTTCGCGTGTGCTCATCGAGCGGGTGGACGGTGACCTGACCGAAGAGCAGGAAAAGCAGGTGGACTTCATTCAGAAAGCGGCCCTAAACCTCTCGGCCATGGTCAACGACCTGTTGGATATCGCCAAGATCGAGGCCGGCAAGACCCTGGTCGCGGCCGCCGCGTGCCATGTCGGCGACCTGTTCAGCGCCCTGCGGGGCATGTTCAGGCCGATACTGGTGAACCCGGCGGTGAGCCTGACCTTCGAGGCGTCGACCGACCTCCCCCTCCTGTACACCGACGAAGCTAAGGTTTCCCAGATTCTGAGAAACTTCATTTCCAATGCCGTCAAGTTCACGGAAAAGGGGGCGATCAGGGTCTGCGCCCGTCCGCAAGACGATAAAAAGGTCGTCTTTTCCGTTTCCGACACCGGCATCGGCATCGCGGGCGAGCATCTCCAACGCATTTTCGAGGAATATACCCAGGTGGAATCACCGCTCCAGAAAAAGGCCAAGGGAACCGGTCTGGGACTTCCCCTCGCCCGGAAACTGGCCGAACTCCTGGGGGGGCGGGTGAGCGTTGAGAGTACCTTGGGCGTGGGCTCCACCTTCTCGGTGGTCATCCCCACGGTATACGCGGAAGACCAGGTCGGCAAACCCGCAGAGCCGGTCACGCCCGCCGCCAAGCCACGGCACGTTCTGGTCGTCGAGAATGACGAGGCCACGGTCGCCCTCTATGAGCGATACCTCGGGGACTCAGGCTGCCGGGTACTTTCCGCCCGCACCCTGCAGGAAGCCCTGGACCTGGCCCGGAGAACACGGCCTCTGGCCGTGATTCTCGACATCCTCCTGCCCGGCGAGGACGGCTGGGCGGTTCTGGCGGCGCTCAAATCCGCCGAGGCCACCCGCCACATACCGGTTTTCCTGACCGCGGCGCTGGAGGAGCCGCAAAAGGGTTTTATTTTCGGAGCCGAAGATTTCGCCACCAAGCCGGTGGAGCGCAAATGGCTGCTGGCAAAGCTCCGCGAGCTGGCCCGCCGCAAACCCATCGAGAAGGTGTTGATCATCGACGACGAGGAAGTGGCCCGCTATATTCTCAAGGGACAACTTGCCGATACCGGTTACGCCCTGCTGGAGGCCGGGGGCGGGACAGAGGGCCTGAAGATGGCGAAAGAAGAGCTGCCGAGTCTCATTTTTCTCGATCTCATGATGCCGGACATGGACGGGTTCGAGACCCTCGCCCGGCTCAAAGCCGCGACCGAAACCGAGCACATTCCGGTGATCATCCTGACTTCCAAGGTGCTCGATGAAGCGGGGCGCCAGATTCTCAACACCCGGGTACAGAACGTGCTTTCCACGGCTTCCAACTCCCGGGAGGCGGCGTTTGCCGGCATACGGGAAGCCATCATTCGTCTGCGCAAATGATTGAGGAGATCCCATGCAACTTACCGAAAAACCGGTCATCCTGGTGGTGGATGACGATGACGCCGGCCGCTATACCACCGCCAGGATGATCCGCAGGGAAGGATTTCCGGTCATCGAGGCGGCCACCGGCGGCGAAGCCCTGGAAAAGGCAGCCACCGGACCGGGCCTGATGGTTCTGGACGTCAACCTGCCGGATATCAACGGGTTCGAGGTTTGCCGCAGGATCAAGGAGAACCCCGCCACCGCCCACATCCCGGTTCTGCACCTTTCGGCCACTTTTCTGGACATCCGGTCCAAGGTGAAAGGCTTGAACATCGGCGCGGATGCCTATCTGACCCAGCCCGTTGAGCCGCCGGTCCTCCTCGCCACCATCAACGCATTGCTCCGGGTAAAGCGGGCCGAGGAGGAGCTGCGCCAGACCAACGCCTTTCTGACCTCCATCTTCGAAAACATTCCCGCCATGGTCTTCATCAAGGACGCCAGGGACCTCCGCTTTATCCGCTTCAACCGGGCGGGGGAGGAGCTTCTGGGCCATTCCCGCGAGGAACTCTTCGGCAAAACCGACTACGACTTGTTCCCCAAGGAGCAGGCCGACTTCTTTTCCGAAAAGGACCGGGAGGTACTGCGGGGGAAAAAGGTTGTCGACATCCCCGAGGAGAAGCTGCAGACCAAAAACAAGGGAGAGCGCATCCTGCACTCCAAAAAAGTGCCGGTCTGCGACGCCAAGGGGGAACCGGCCTGCCTGCTCGGCATCTCCATGGATATCACCGAACACCGGCGCTTTCTAAACGCCCTGACCGAAAAGGAGCGTTATCTGCAGACGATTCTGCAAACCTCCCTGGACGGCTTTTGGGTCCTTGACCTCGAAAAAAGATTCCTCGAGGTCAACGAAGCCTATTGCGCCATGTCGGGTTATTCCCGCGAAGAGATTCTGGGCATGACCATCGGCGACCGTGACGCCGTTGAAGACCCTGCCATTACCCGGGAGCGAGGCCAGCGCATCATCCGCGACGGCGGTGAAATCTTCGAAACCCGTCACCGCCGCAAGGACGGAACCCTCTTCGATGTGGAGGTGTCGGTCCGCTATCTCGACATGGACGGCGGCAGGTTCGTCTGTTTCTGCCGCGATATCACCGAGCGCAAAAATACCGAAAAACGGCTGCGGGAAAGCGAGGAACGCTTCCGCGCCCTTTTTGAAAACCTCTCCGCCGGCTCCTGTATCGACGAAATCGTCTATGAAAACGGCCAAGCCGTCGACTACCGCATCATCGATGTCAATACTTCCTTTGAACGTATCACGGGAATCTCCCGGGAAAAGGCGAGAGGGGCGCTCGCCTCCCGGCTTTACGGTCTCGGCAAGGCGCCTTTCCTCGATATCTTCGCGAGAGTGGCCGAAACCGGTGAGCCGGCCCATTGCGAAACCTTCTTCGAGCCCATCGGCCGCCACCTGGAGTTCTCCCTCAGTTGTCCCGCACCGGGGACGACCTCCAACGTGTTCAACGATATCACCGAGAAAAAGCACGCCGAAAAACGGCTGCAGGACTCCGAATCCCTCTACCATACCCTTTTCGATGCCACGCCTTTGGGACTTTCCATTCAGGATTGCGACGATTTTTCCTTCATCGAGGTCAACCAGGCTTTCCTCGATCTCTATGGGTTCGTCCCCGACGACCTGCGCGGCCTGAAACTCCCCCATTTCTGTTCCTTTGCCGAGCAGGGCGACAAAGCGATTTTCGAGGATTTTCTGCGGCGCGTGATGGCGGGCGAGGTGGTTCATGGCGAGATCCTCGACCGGAACCATCAAGGGGAGTCCATCTGGGTCGCCAAGACCATCCGCAAGGTGACCATTCACAATGTGGAGCGGATCCTGACCTTCGCCCAGGACATCACCGAGAAAAGACGGATGCAGGACTTCATGATCCATAACGAAAAGGTGATGTCTTTGGGCGTGCTGGCGGCGGGCATGGCCCACGAGATCAACAACCCGCTGGGGATCATCTCCCAAGGGGTGCAAAATGTCCTGCGCCGCACCCGCGAGCCTCTGCCCGCCAATCTGGAAACAGCTCAGGAGTGCGCCATTCCCTTCGCCGGGTTGACCAGCTACCTCGAAAAGCGCAATGTTTTTGGCTCCCTCGATGCGATTCACAAGGCGGTGGGGCGTTCCGCCGCCATTGTCGCCAGCATGCTCGAATTCGCCCGCAAGCCGGAAAGCACTCCCAGCCCCCATGACGTCAATCGGCTTCTGGAAAAAACCATAGAACTGGCCGGGACCGACTACGACCTGAAAAAGAAATGCGATTTCCACAGCATCCGCATCGACGCCGATTTCGCTTTGCAACAGAAAATCCCCTGTGTCGCCTCCGAACTGGAGCAGGTCTTCCTCAATCTGCTGCGCAACAGCGCCCAAAGCCTCCGCGAAGCACGGCGGGAGACGCCGGTCATCCGGCTGCGCACCTGCCGCAACGGTGAATGGGCGGTCATCGAGGTGGAAGACAACGGCACCGGCATCCCGCCGGATACCCGTAAAAAGATCTTCGACCCTTTCTTCACCACCAAAAAAATCGGCGAGGGTACCGGCCTGGGGCTTTCCGTTTCTTTCCACATCGTCGTCCAGCGCCATCACGGCGAAATGCTGGTCGAATCGCAAGAAGGCGCGTGGACCCGCTTCATTGTCCGCTTGCCAATGGGCCGGGCCTGAACCGGACTACCGCTAATCATGCAGGATAGAGCGCTGTTGCGGGCGAGGTCCCCTTCTTCCCCGGAAAATTGTTGACCGCGCAACGGGCGCCAACGGCCTTGGCTTTTTCCAAGTCCCGCCCTCTCAGCCATCCTGCCCGCCGCGGATTTGCCCCCCGCAGCACCCCCCGCTGAGCGCGCCCGGGAAGAACAACAGAGAATGTGAAAATTTCAAGAATGTTCCCGCTTACACACAAGGAGATCAAGGAATGCATGAGGAGTTGAGCAATCGGATCCGAAAAGGGCCCAAACGCGGCGCCCACCGCTCATTTCTGAAGGCGGTCGGCTTTTCCCACCGCGATGTTACCGAAAAACCGCTTATCGGGATTGCCAACTCCCAGAACGATATCTTCCCGGGACACGCTCACCTGAACCGCATCTCCCAGGCGGTCCGCGAGGGGGTGTTTGCCGCCGGGGGCCTGCCCTTCGAGTTCCACACCATCGCCCTGTGCGACGGGATCTGCATGGGCCACGAGGGGATGCGCTGCCCTCTCCCCAGCCGGGAGCTCATTGCCGACTCGGTTGAGATGACAGAGCTGGGCCATGCCTTCGATGGCCTGGTTCTGGTCACCAACTGCGATAAGATCACCCCGGGCATGATGATGGCCGCGGCCCGCCTCAATGTGCCCTCGATTCTCATCAGCGGCGGCACGATGCTGGCCGGGTTCTGGAAAGGCTGCCGCATCGACGACATCAACCTCTTTGAGGCCATGCCCAGGGTAGAACGGGGAGAACTGCCGCTGCAGGAGCTTCACCTGATGGAGACGGCGGCCAGCCCCGGCGTGGGGGCCTGTCCCTCGATCGCAACGGCAAACACCATGAACTGCCTGGCTGAAGCCATGGGGCTCGCCCTGCCCGGAAACGGGACCATCCCGGCGGTATCGGGGGAGCGGATTGCCCTGGCGCGGGCCACGGGGGAACGGATCGTGGGGCTTGTCCGCGAGGGGTTACTCCCCAAGCGGATCTTCACCAGGGATGCCTTCAAGAACGGTATAGCGGCGCTCATGGCCCTGGGGGGATCAACCAACGCGATCCTCCATCTTTTGGCCATCGCCCATGAGGCGGGTGTTGCCCTTGATTTGGACACCTTCGATCGGATGAGCCGAACGACCCCTCGCCTGTGCAACCTGAAGCCGAATGGCCCTTTCTTCATGGAGGACCTCTGGCGGGCGGGAGGAGTTCCGGCCGTCCTGAAGGAGCTCGGCCGGGCGGGCCTGCTTCACCTGACCGCGCCGACGGTTGCAGGCTTGCCCCTGGGCGATCTCCTCGGCTCCGTTGCCCCCGCCGACGGGACGATTGTCCGGTCCGCGGCGGACCCCTTCGACGCCCAGGGGGGAATCGCCATACTGCGAGGAAACCTGGCTCCGGAAGGGGCCGTGATCAAGCAGTCCGCCACGGAAAGAAGGCTTCACCGGGGCCCCGCCAGGGTCTTTGAGAGCGAGGAGACCGCCGTTGAGGCGATGCTCGGGGGAAACGTTCGTGAGGGCGACACCCTCATCATTCGCTACGAGGGCCCGAAAGGCGGGCCGGGGATGCGGGAGATGCTCCTGGCGACGTCCACCCTCGTCGGGTGCGGCCTCGATCGGTCCGTGGCCCTGGTCACCGACGGGCGCTTCTCGGGGGCGACCCGGGGTCCTGCCGTTGGTCACGTCTCCCCGGAGGCCATGGAGGGTGGTCCCATCGCCGTTATCCGGGACGGCGACATCGTGGTGATCGATATCGAGAACCGCATGCTGACCCTGGAAGTGGGGGAACCTGAGCTGAGAGCCCGTCTCGAAGCCTGGAAGGCCCCGGAGCCGAAGGTCAGCCGGGGCTATCTGGCCCGCTATGCGCTCCTTGCCACCTCGGCCGCAACGGGAGCCGTGTTGAAAAACCGTCTGTAGCCGCCCTGCCGGTCGACCTTGACAACCCAGAGGCATGCAAACCCCTCATGACAAAACCGCTGCAGGCCGGTAAAAACCGCTACCATTTTTACGGGATAACGGAAGCCGGTTCTATGAACACCTGATTTTTGAGAAGAGATGAAAAAATAGAAAGCAGGAGACACAGAACAAATAAAAAAGCCCCTTGGCGGTATGCCACCAGAGGGGCTTATCCATTCCAAAGTCGACCACAGAAAAAAAGGAATCGGAAACAATTGATCCAAATGACCGGAAACACATAAAAAAGACCGGAAACCGGCAGGGTTTTTCTGCGGCCCCAACTGAGATTATCTCCGCAAGACATGACAACTCCTGCCAAAAAACTTTTCTTGCCGCACGGCAGCGCCTTCATGGTCCGTCAACGGCCGCCGTAACGAGGCTTAGCCCAACCTTTGTCGGTATTTTGTCTTACGCGGTACGTAAAAATGACAGGAAGCCCCACCTATTTTAGGTCACACAATGCAAGGGAAGGCATATTGGTCGAGGCAGAATCGCACGGGAAAATTTTATCTTCTCGATCTATTTAATGTTTTTATTATTTTAAAAGACCTTCAGAGCGGCATGGTTTCTGCTAGAAGTCCTAACCTAAATAAAAACAGTCAGCACAATGACCTGCCATTCTGTTTTTCGGTTGGGATTTTCATTCTTTTCTGATGCAAGCTTTCCTCGCGGCCTCGCCAGGGTGAATATTTGTCCGCCGAAGCCGGAGACACCGTTACAGGTTCCATGAAAAATTTGAGTCTGAAAAACAAATCGCCACGACACCGCTTGCGCATTTTTCATTCTCAAAGAGGTGGTCCCCGGCTTTTATACCCTGTGTTGTGGTGCTTTACCCCGCTGACGGAAGATGAACACCCCCCGAGCGAAACCCGGCACGGAGATTTTTCAGCCGCTCCCATGGTAAAATCACCATGAAAAGGGTGTTGCGACGGGAAAGGAACCGCCAGACAAGGAGCAGTCACCATGCCGGAAAAACCCAGCTATGCCGATCTTGAGCAGCAGGTCAAGGCCCTGCGGGGGCAGGTGGCGTCCCTGAACGAGCAATACCGCTCCCTGGTCGACAACAGCCTCGACGCCATTCTGCTGAC
>JAAYDE010000128.1 GCA_012729375.1 Deltaproteobacteria bacterium
AAGACAAAGCCGACCCGCCGCTCCCGCAGGTCGCGGGACAGGGCATCCTCCCCGCCGAAGAGGATTATGCCCCGGTCGGGAACCTCCAGTCCGGCGATGATCCGCAGCAGGGTAGTCTTTCCCGATCCAGAGGGCCCCAACAGAGCGACAAACTCACCTTTAAGCACCCGCAGTCTGATATCCCGGAGCACCCGAAAACCGCCGAAACTTTTCTCTACATCCCTGACTTCGATTTCCATGAGTGAAACCGTTATCGGTGACTGATAACCGATGACTGGTGACTGGTGACTGGTATTTATATTAATTTTTTAAGTACTTACAAGTTGCTAATGACCATTCACTGCGTTTTCCAACAACCACGAACCATCGCCTGCCGTCAACTTGTCACTGCTATGCCAGCGACCTACGAGCCGGTTTTATTGGCATACAGCCAGGCCAGCAGGGTTTTGGCCGTCAACGTGACCAGGGCCAGCAGGGTCAACAGGGAAGCCACGGCGAAGGCGGCAGCGAAATTGTACTCGTTGTAGAGAATCTCCACATGCAGCGGAATGGTGTTGGTCAGGCCGCGGATATGGCCGGAAACCACCGACACCGCGCCGAATTCTCCCATCGCCCTGGCATTGCACAACAACACTCCGTAGAGCAAACCCCACTTGATATTGGGCAAAGTGATCCGCAGGAAGGTCTGCAGTCCGCCGGCACCCAGAAGAAGGGCCGCTTCTTCCTCCTCCCTCCCCTGTTCCTGCATGAGGGGAATCAGCTCTCTGGCGACGAAGGGAAAGGTGACGAAAACCGTGGCCAGGACGATCCCCGGCACGGCGAAGATGATCTGGATGCCGTGGCCGGCAAACCATGGACCCAGCCAACCCTGGGCGCCGAAAAGAAGGACGTAGACCAGCCCGGAAATGACCGGCGAGACGGAGAAGGGCAGATCGATCAGGGTCACCAAAAGATTCTTGCCCCGGAAATCGAATTTGGCGATACACCAAGCGGCGGCGATGCCGAAAAAAAGGTTGAAAGGAACGGCAATGGCCGCGGTCACCAGGGTGAGGCGGATCGCTGCTACTGCGTAAGGCTCGGCAATGGCGTCGAGGTAGACCTGCCACCCCATCCGCAAAGCTTCCCGGAAGATCACCGCCAGCGGCAGAAAAAGAAACAGGAGGAGCACAATGAGAGCGGCCGCGATCAGCATGCGCCGCATGGCGGAGGTTTCCCTGGTGGCCAGGGACAGAGGCGGATTTTTGCGGGCGATGTGCATTTCCCCTTTACGCCGGCCAGAACCGTTTCCGGAACCGGCGCTGGACCACATTGATGGCGAACAACAGCAGAAAAGCGGTGGCCAGCATGACCAGGGCCACGGAGGTTGCCCCGGCGAAATCGTACTGCTCCAGTTTGATGACGATGATCAGTGGCGCGATTTCGGAAACCATCGGCAGGTTGCCGGCGATGAAGATGACCGAGCCGTACTCGCCGACGGCACGGGCGAAGGCCAGGGTGAAACCGGTCACCAAAGCCGGGGTCAGGACGGGCAGGATGACGCGCAGGAAGGTCTGCAGGCGGCCGGCGCCAAGACAGGCGGCCACTTCCTCCTGCTCGACCTCGATATCCTGCAGAACCGGCTGCACCACTCGAACCACAAAAGGGAGGCCGATGAAAATGAGGGCGATGACAATACCCAAACGGGTAAAGGCGATCTGCACACCCAATGTGTTGAGGAACCCGCCGAGCCAACCGTTGGGGGAATAAAGGGTGGTCAGGGAGATCCCGGCAACGGCGGTGGGCAGGGCAAAGGGAAGATCGACAAGAGCGTCGGCCAACCGTCTGCCGGGAAAAGGATAGCGGACCAGGGCCCAGGCAATGAGCAGTCCAAGGAGAACGTCGATGGCGGCGGCAACCAGGGCAGCGCCGAAGCTCAGGCCCAGGGCCGCCATTACCCTGGGCGCGCCAACCGCTGCCCGGAAATCGGCCCAGGGGATAGTGAAGGTTTTGAAGACAAGCCCGGCCAGGGGGATGAGAACCACCACACCGAGATAGAAAAGGGTGTAACCGAGCGCCAGGCCGAAACCGGGCAGCGTATGGGGACGGGATGCTGCCCTGGGCCGAACCACAATCACCTCCTCTGTTGGAAAATCCGGTCGAAAAGGGCGCCGTCGGCGAAATGTCGGGTCTGGGCATTTCGCCAGCTGCCGGCGATACCGGCGACGGTCAGCAGCTCCAGGGGAGGAAAACGCTGCCGGTAGCGCAGAGCGATCTGCTCAAGGCGGGGACGATAGAAATGACGCGCCGCGATCTCCTGCCCATCCGGGGTGTAGAGAAACTCCAGATAGGCTTGGGCCAAAACCTCAGTGCCATGTTTGCGGGCCATTTTTTCCACCAGGGCGACGCAAGGTTCGGCCAGGATGCTGACCGAAGGAAGAACCACCTCAAAACGGTCGCCGCCGAAACGCTCGACGGCCAGGAGCGCTTCGTTTTCCCAGGCCAGCAGAACATCACCGATGCCCCGCTGAACGAAGGTCATGGTCGCCGCCCGGGCGCCGGAATCGAGCACCGGCACATTGCCAAACAGGCGGCCCACAAACTCCTCGGCCTTGGCATCATTCCCGGGCCACCTTTTCAGGGCGTAACCCCAGGCGGCGAGGTAGTTCCAGCGGGCGCCACCGGAACTTTTCGGATTCGGGGAGATCACCGCCACGCCGGGACGGACAAGATCGTCCCAATCGCGGATTCCCCGGGGATTTCCTTTGCGGACCAGAAAAACGATGGTCGATGTATAGGGAGCGCTGTTGTAAGGGAGGCGAAACTGCCAGTCGGCGGGTACAAGACCGCTCAGAGCGGCGATGACATCGATATCGAAGGCCAGGGCGAGGGTGACCACATCGGCTTCCAGACCGTCGATGACGGAACGGGCCTGCTTGCCGGATCCGCCGTGGGACATGAGGATGGTGACGGTTTCGCCGGTGAGATGCCGCCAGTGTTGGGAAAAGGCATCGTTGATCTCCTGGTAAAACTCCCGCGTCGGATCGTAGGAGACATTGAGCAGAACCGAAGCCGCAAAGGTGCCGGTCCCTCCCGCCAGCAGAGCGACGCCCACGAGAAGACCGGATACTTTTCGAAAAACCTCCGGGATCCACATATTCCCCCCTCTTTTTCCATTTTATCAGAACCCGGACAGGGAAATTTCCACAGGCCTGTCGAAAAGAGCCGGTTTTGATTTCTTACCGGTGGTGCCCTGGTTTTCTGAAAATGCCTACCAGCTGTTGCCTTTTCCCTTGCCTGCCATGGAGCCACTTACCTGTTTTTTTTAGTGGTTTGGATGGGATAAGGGAAAATAGATTGGGAAAAATGAATGGAAGAAATTAAATCTTGAAAATTTTCCATTTTTACTGCAAAATATTTCTACACGAACCTTCCTTAAAGCAATTGGTTCCCTTTATAATTATTTCGACTTTAATAATCTTTTCCGGCGCTCCCTGGACAGGGAAACGCCCCAAAAGGAATTGCTATGCCCGGATTTTTAAATTTTTTCTTTAAGATTTTAAACTTCAAGAAAACAATCACTTTTTTGCTTTTCAGTACCTTTGTTTATTTCACCTTTTTTTATCAGGAGCGCTACGACAAGAATCCCGCGAACATCAACCCGGCGATCTACATGTCTTTCCAGGACATCTATGCGAACTGTGCTTCCCAGCAGGTCATTGATGCCTCCAAGAACTGTGTCGTCGTCGTCGACATCTTCCATCGCTGTCTCTCCGGCGAGTTGGATTGTCCGGTCAGCGATTTTTACCAGTTCGTCAAGAATCTCAACTACGATCTGCCTCCCTTTTACCTCGAAGACTGACCCCGACAGCCCCTGAAAAAGCTCAACAGGCGCTTGCGAAACTGATCCGCAAGCGCCTGTTTTTTATAAATTTTTCTTGGATTTTTGAGACGGCAGTCTCCAGGAGGTAAAAAAAGAGGGCCAGGTTTTTCGCCTGACCCTCTGCTTTCTGGAGCGGGAAACGGGATTCGAACCCGCGACTTCAACCTTGGCAAGGTTGCACTCTACCACTGAGTTATTCCCGCAATCGGATTTTTCAGCCGGTTGCAACGGGGCATATTAATAGCAAATGCCCCCATTCAAGTCAACACTAAATTTGCCGCCGAAGCCCTCTCAACGGTCGATCAACCTGAAGAATTTATAGACATAATCGAAACCGGACCACAGGGTCATGGCCAGCGCCACATAAAAGAAAAAGATCCCGAAATTGTGGGCGTTGACACTGAGCAGTTCGGAGCGGACACCGAAAAACCAGTAATAGTCGTAATGGAGAAGAAGACCGGGAATAGCGGTCATCTGAAAGATGGTCTTGAATTTTCCCAGATCGCTGGCGCCGATGACGATCCCCTCGGAGGAAGCGATGGAACGCAGCCCCGTTACGGTGATTTCCCGCGCTAGAATGAGGAAGACCCCCCAGGCGGGAACCCGCCCGTGGGGGATCAGCATGATCAAGGCGGCGAGGACGATCAGCTTATCGGCCAGGGGATCGAGAAACTTGCCGAGAACCGTCTCGAGCCCCCATTTCCGCGCCAGATAGCCGTCTAGCCAGTCGGTTATCGCCGCCACGCCAAAAACCACGGCGGCCAGAAAACCGCTCACCCGGCCCTCGAAGAGAAGCAACACCACCAGGATCGGGATGGCGGCGATGCGGCCAAGCGTCAGAAGGTTAGGCAAATTCAGCCGGCCGCCGCGCAGGTTCATAATGTTTTCCCTTTTAGTCCCCGGAAACTGGTGTATTGTTTCTTGACCTTCTCAACGTAGCGCAGGGTTTCATCGTAAGGGGGGATGCCCCCGTGGCGCTGTACGGCGGAGGGCCCGGCATTGTAGGCCGCCAGGGCCAAATCCATATCCCCCTCGAAAAGATCGAGCATTAACCGCAGATAGCGGCTTCCGCCGCGGATGTTGTCTTCGATGTCAAAGGGGTCCGCCACTTCCATGTCCCGGGCCGTTTCGGGAATGAGCTGCATCAACCCCTGAGCCCCTTTGGAAGATACCGCTCCGGCGTCGTAATCGCTTTCCACCTTGATGACGGCGCTGACCAGTTCCTCCTCCAGCCCGAAAATGGCGGCGTAACGCTTAACAACGGCGGTGACCTTGTTGATATCCGCGGGCTTTACCTTCTTTTTCCGGGCGGCTTTGGGCTTTTCTTTCATATAGAGGGTGTATTTTGGTCCGGAAGGGATATTGGTGAAATGAATGACACCCTGGGCGTCGATATAACGGTAGATATCCGCCCACAGGACTTCGGGCAACAGCAATCCCCCCGCCGTAAAGCAGAAGGTCAAGGTCAAAAAAATCCGCCGCTTGCAAGGTCCCATTTTCATCGTCTTCCCGCTTGCACTATAAAGGAAAAAAATGGCCGTTTCAACCACCGGAAAGGCTCCCATTCTTGACTTTGAACCATCCACAAACGATAATTGCCTTTCCTTTTGAAAATACTTAGCAAAGACGATACCAACAATCTTCATCCGGAGCCCGACATGGGACAGACAGCGGATTTTCTGGTCATCGGCAGCGGCATCGCCGGTCTGGTCTATGCCTTGAAAGTTGCCGACCACGGCAGCGTGTCACTGGTTACCAAACGGGAGATTTCGGAAACCGCCACCAATCTCGCCCAGGGGGGCATCGCCACCGTTTTTTCCGATGAGGATTCCTTTGCCGCCCACTTCGAGGATACCATGAAGGCGGGATGTTTTCTCTCCCACGAGGATGTCGTGCAGCTGGTCGTGGAAAGCGGCCCCCAGGCGGTGAAGGAACTGATCCATCTGGGCGTGCAGTTCACCCGCCGGGCGGACCGCAGTTTCGATCTGACCCGGGAGGGAGGACACAGCAAACGGCGCATCCTCCATGCCGCCGATATCACCGGCCGCGAGATCGAACGGGCACTGGTTGCCGCCGCGTGCAGCCATCCCAACATCCGCATTTTCGAATACCATATCGCCATCGACCTGATCACCGAGGGCAAAGTCACCGGCCGCCCTTCCGGCCATGACCGCTGTCTCGGCGCCTATGCCCTGGATATCCGCACCGGAAAGATCATCACCATCGGCGCGCGCATGACGGTTCTCGCCACCGGCGGGGCGGGCAAGGCCTACCTCTACACCTGCAACCCCGATGTCGCCACCGGCGACGGCATCGCCATGGCCTATCGGGCCGGCGCCACGGTGGCCAACATGGAATTCATGCAGTTCCATCCCACCACCCTCTTCCATCCCCACGCCAAGTCCTTTCTCATTTCCGAGGCGGTTCGCGGCGAGGGGGCGATTCTGCGCACCAAGGACGGGCGGGCTTTCATGGAACGCTACCACGAACTGAAGGACCTGGCCCCCCGGGACATCGTCGCCCGCGCCATTGACAACGAAATGAAAAAATCGGGAGACGACTGCGTCTTTCTGGATATTACCCACAAAGACCCCGCCTTCGTCCGGGAGCGCTTTCCCAATATCTATCGGACCTGTCTCTCCTTCGGCATCGACATGACCCGGGAACTGATCCCCGTGGTGCCGTCCGCTCATTATCTCTGCGGCGGGGTGCGGGTCGACCTCGGCGGCGAAACCGACATCCACAACCTGTTCGCCATCGGCGAAACCGCATGGACCGGCCTCCATGGCGCCAACCGCCTGGCCAGCAACAGCCTGCTGGAGGGCATCGTCTTCAGTGACCGGGCCGCGGCCAAATCCCTGGAACGCCTGCCCACCACCGCCGATCCCACACCGCTGATCCGCTCCTGGGATTACGGCTCGGCCCGGGACAGTGACGAGGAGGTGGTCGTCGCCCACAACTGGCACGAAATCCGTCTTTCCATGTGGAACTACGTCGGCATCGTCCGCTCCGACAAACGGCTCAGCCGGGCGCTGCGGCGGATTCTCATGATCCAGGAGGAGATCACGGAATACTATTGGGATTTTCTCCCCACCTCCGACCTGATCGAACTGCGCAACATCGCCATGGTCGCCGAATTGATCGTCCGTTGCGCCCAGACCCGCAAGGAAAGCCGCGGCCTCCATTACACCCTTGACTACCCCCAGCGGGACGATATCCATTGGAAGAAGGACACCTATATACGCAAAAACCTTGTCACGGGAGAACCTGAAATTGGCTATTCATGAAATCAGGCAAAGAATCGACGCGCTGGATGAAGAACTGCTGCGCCTCTTCAACGAGCGTTCGGCCCTCGCCGTCCGCATCGGCGAGATCAAAAAGGAACTCGGCCTGCCCATCTACGACCCTGGGCGGGAAAAAGCCATCTTTGAAAGATTACAGAAAATGAATCCGGGCCCCCTCGACGATCAGGCCATCGTCCGCCTTTTCGAGAGGGTCATCGACGAATCCCGCCACCTGGAAAGAATCCATTCAGGGAGATGACAGGCCGCCTATGCTGATCGTAATGAAGAAAAACGCCACGGAAGAGAACCTGAGCGGAATCAAACAGGCGCTCACCGACCTGGGTCTGGATTTCCACCAGTCCACCGGTACGGAAAGAACCATCCTCGGCGTCATTGGGGATACGGAAACCGTCGCTATCGAATTCCTGCGCGCCCTGCCGGGGGTTCTTGAGGTCTTCAAAATCCCCCGGGAAACCCCGTAGGGGCCAACTCTTTGTTTTTTCCTCCGGTTGCCCCGGGAAGCCGGCCTTGAAAATCCCGCCGACCGACCCAAGGGCCGTCTCGCCGGAGGATCCTCGTCGTTGCTTCAGTTTAAAAATATGTACCGTAATGATCTGCTGATTCCCCTCAAAAAACGGTCACCCGTTTCCCATCTTTAGCGGGCCCCAGAACCGCAACCAACAAGACGCTTTTTTTGAGCCGCGAGCTACCAGCTACGAAGCCAAAGCCGCTGCCACCGGTCACCCTTTCCCAGCCACCTCGGTTTTGGTGAAAATGGCCCGCAGTGCCACCCCCTGTTCTGCAAGAAACTCCCGTCCTCCTTCTTCCCGATCGACCAGGGCGACCACGCCGAGAACTTCGAGCCCTTCTTCCCGGGCCCGCTCCACCGCCTTCAGGGAAGACCCGCCGGTGGTGACCACGTCCTCGACGATAACCACCCGGGCGCCGGATTTGAGGTTTTTCCTTCCTTCGATCCACTGCCCGGTGCCGTGTTTTTTCGGTTCCTTGCGGATGATGAAGGCGGGAATCGGGTTTTTTTCCAGATAACTGACGAGGGAAGTGGCGGTGGCGATGGGATCGGCCCCCATGGTCAAGCCGCCGACCCCTTCCACCGGGGCCGGAAATTTCATCGCCTCGGCATAAAAAAGCCGTCCCGTCAGGTAGCCGCCGTGCCCATGGAGGGTGGTCTGCTTGCCATCGAAATAAAAATTGCTTTTGCGGCCCGAGGTCAAGGTAACCTCCCTTTCCTCGTAGGAAAGCTCGCGAATGATGCGCATCAACTCTTCCCGTTCACTCATGGTGGCTTTTCTCCTGAATTCAATGGAAATAACTACATCGCCCGCTCAAAAGAGATCGAGCTGCAGCTCGGTTTCCAGGTTGGGAAATTTAACCGGATAGTGGCCGCTGAAGCAGGCGTCGCAGAATCGGGACAAACCGATATTTTCCATCCGGCAGGCCTTGCGCACCCCATCCAGGGACAGGTATCCCAGGGTGTCGGAGGTGATATAGTTGTTGATCTCGTTCACCGAATGGGACGACGAGATCAGCTCCTTACGATTCGGGGTGTCGATCCCGTAAAAACAGGGAAACGACGTCGGTGGGCTGGAAATGCGCATATGCACCTCGCTGGCCCCGGCCTGGCGCACCATCTTGACGATTTTCCGCGACGTGGTGCCGCGAACGATGGAATCATCGACCAGCACTACCCTCTTGCCCTCGATGATCTCGCGCACCGGATTGAGCTTGATCTTGACCCCGAAATGGCGGATGGACTGGGTCGGCTCGATGAAGGTCCGTCCCACATAGTGGTTGCGCATCAGCCCGAGCTGGAAGGGTATCCCCGATTGCTCGGCGAAGCCGATGGCCGAGGCGGTTCCCGAGTCCGGCACCGGAATGATGACATCGGCCTCGACGGGGCACTCCATGGCCAGCTGTCTCCCCAGTTCCTGGCGCACCGAATAGACCTGCCGCCCGAAGACATTGCTGTCGGGGCGGGCAAAATAGATGAATTCGAAGATGCACGGAGAAGGTTCCCCTTTGACCGGAAGTTCAAAGGAACGCAAGCCCCGCTCACTGATTTCCAACACTTCCCCCGGCGCGATCTCGCGGACGTAAGTGGCTTCGATCAGGTCCAGGGCGCAGGTTTCCGAGGCGACCACAAAGGCGTTGCCGAGTTTTCCGAGGACCAGGGGGTGAAAGCCGTTAGGATCGCGGACGGCGATCAGGCGGCTCTCGGTCAGCATCACCAGACAGTAAGCGCCCTTGATCACGCCGGCCACGTTGCGGATCCGCTCCAGAAGAGATTCCGTCTGATCACGGGCCAGAAGATGGATGATGACCTCGGTATCGGTGGAACTGCTGAAGATCGAACCCTGCTTTTCGAGATTCTTTCTCAGCTCAAAGGCATTGACCAGGTTACCGTTATGGGCGACCCCCAGGCTTCCCCGGGAATAGGAAACCAGTATCGGCTGACAGTTTTTGACCCCCGATTCCCCCGTTGTCGAATAGCGGACATGGCCGATGGCGCTGTGACCCGGCAGAGAGCTGAAAACCGCCGGATTTCTGAACACATCGGCCACCAGGCCCGGCCGCAGATGGGCGTTCAGTTTCACGCCGTCGGAAGCGACGATGCCGCAGCTCTCCTGGCCCCGGTGCTGCAAGGCGTAAAGCCCGAGATAGGTGAGGTTGGCCGCCTCCCGGTGCCCGTAAATACCGAAAATCCCGCACTCGTGATTGAATTTGTCCGTCATGGAATTCCTGATTGGTTAGGATTTGAAAAACTTCGTTTTGCGCTTTTTTTAAAACACCCCAGGGAACGACCCCGTGGTGAAACCAGCCCCGCAGGAACTCTTTTATGCCCCCGAAAAACCTCTTCCAGGGATAAAGAAAGCGGCTTTCCCCTGATCATCGGGCAATAGCCAATAGCCTTCCTGCCCCGTCTTACTCCAAAATCCATACCGATCATAACAGGTCACTGCGGATATAATCTATGGCGTTGCGGAACAGCCAAAGTCCCATCCCTTCTTCCGGCAGCCCCGGTTCCCGCGTCCAGCGGGGATGATGGGTGCGGAAAAGATAAGCCTCTGGATGGGGCATGAGGCCGAAAACCCGGCCGCTTTCATCGCAGATGCCGGCGACAGCTCCCTGCGAGCCGTTGGGATTCCACGGGTAGTCCATGGTTGGTAAAGGGGTTTCGGGGTGGCAATATTTCAGCACCCCCAACCGTTTCTCTTCGATCCGGGCCAATTCGGCTGCCGATTCGGCGACGAATTTTCCCTCCCCGTGACGGACCGGCAGATAAAGGCGCTCCAGCCCACGGGTAAAGACGCAGGGGGATTCGGGATCGACCTGCAGCCAGCACCAGCGGTCCTCGAACCGGCCCCCCTCATTGTGAGTCAGGGTCACCGTCTGGCGTGCCTTGTCCGGAGCAAGGGCGGGAAGCAGACCGGCCTTGAGCAGGAGCTGAAAACCGTTGCACACCCCGATGACCAGTTTGCCATCGGCAATGGCGGCACGGAGTTGATCGATCAGGTGATCGTTCCGGCCCGCCACCGGCGCATAAAGCAAGCGGTTGACCCCGGCCTTGGCGCTGCCCAGATCGTCTCCATCGAGAAAACCGCCCGGGAAATTGATGAGATGGTAATCTCCCAGGCGAACCCGCCCGGCCAGAAGCTCAGCGATGTGCACGATATCGATTTCGTCCGCCCCGCCGAGACGGCAGGCGAGAGCCATCTCTTTTTCACAGTTGACGCCGTTGCCAGTGATGACAACGGCGCGAATCGGCCTTGACATGTCACATATCCTTCAGCGGCGCTTGCCACGCCTGTTTGAGGGTGTCAATATCGGTGGTGACGCGAAGTTTTCCGCCGCTACCGGAAATGCGGAAATCCCGGTCATCGGTCACCTCCCCGAGCCAGTACAGATCAAGGTCGCCGCACAGTGTCTGGAAATCCTGGCGGTCCTGCTTCCTTACCGTCACCAAAAATCGGCCCGCGGATTCGGAAAAGAGGAGTTCGTCGTCCCGCAGCGGCTCATTGCCGCCCATTGCGGTCAAATCGATGGCCATGCCATGGCCGCCGGCAAAGGCGGATTCGGCCAGAGCCACCGCCAGCCCGCCGTCGGAGAGGTCGTGGCAGCTGACCAGAAGACTCTGCCTTTGGGCCTCGTTAAGAACTTTGAAAAGGCGCCTGCCGTAGGCCGCATCCACCTGCGGCGGCACACCCGCGGCAAGGCCCAGAAAATCATAATACTCGGAGCCCCCAAGCTCACGGCGGGTTCTGCCCAGCAGGGCGATCTGGTCCCCCGGCCTCTTGACATCCATGGTCACCGCCCGGCGCACGTCTGAAATCTTGCCGATGACGGAAAAAAGAACGGTCGGCGGAATCGATATCCGCGTGGCGCCGATCTGATAGTCGTTTTTCATCGAGTCCTTACCGGAGATCAGCGGCACTTCATAGACCGTGCAGCAGTGGTAAAGGGCCTCGTTGGCGCGCACCAGCTGGGCCAGTTTGTAGCATCCGTCGGGATTCCGCTCGCTTTGAACCGGGTCGCACCAGCAAAAATTGTCGAGACCGGCCACATGGTCGATGTCGCCGCCGACGGCGACATAATTGCGCAGTGCCTCGTCCACGGCGTTGGCCATCATAGCGTAGGCGTCAAGGTCGCTGTACTTGGGGCAGATGCCATGGGCCACCACCACCCCTTCGAAGGTTTCTGCCAAAGGCCTCAGAACCGCCGCGTCGGAAGGACCGTCATCCTGGGCGCCCAGCATCGGCTTGACGACGGTTGCGGCCTTGACCTCATGGTCGTAGCGGCGCACCACGCTCTCCTTGGAGCAGATATTAAGCCGCCCCAAAAGGGCGCACAGGGCACCTGTCAGATCCTCTTCCATGGGGAAATCGGCTTCTTCTCGACGTGGCGGCTGCCAGCGGGCCTCCAGTTGCAACTGAGGGACTCCCTGGTGGAGAAAATCCATCTCCAGATAGGTCACCGTCCGGCTCTTGTAGAGACAGTGGTAATAGCCGCTGTCGGTGAACTCGCCGAGATCGGTGGCCTCCACCCCCATGTCGGCGGCCAGGGCGAGAAACTCAGCGAGTTTGTCCGGGGGAACCGCCAGGGTCATCCGTTCCTGAGCCTCGGAGATGAGGATTTCCCAGGGCTGCAGGCCGGAGTATTTCAGGGGACAGCGGTCGAGGTGCAATACGAAACCGCCGGTATCCTCGGCCATCTCGCCAACAGAGGAAGAGAGACCGCCGGCGCCGTTGTCGGTAATGGAATGATAAAGCCCCCGGTCACGCGCCACCAGCAGAAAATCGAACATCCTTTTCTGGGTGATGGGGTCACCGATCTGCACGGCAGTCACCGGCGAGCCCTCATGCAATTCCTCGGAGGAAAAGGTGGCGCCATGGATACCGTCCTTGCCGATCCGGCCGCCGGTCATGACGATGCGGTCGCCGACCCGGGCTTTTTTCTCGTACCCGGCCCGGCCGTTGACCACCGCCGGCATCAGGGCACCGGTGCCGCAGTAAACCAGGGGCTTGCCGAGAAACCGGGGATGGAAGACGATGGAGCCGTTGACGGTGGGAACGCCGCTTTTGTTGCCGCCGTGCTCGACGCCGGTGACCACCCCCTCAAAGATGCGCCGCGGATGGAGAAGGCGCGGCGGCAGAGGGGCGTCGTGAAAGGGTGAGGCGAAGCAGAAAACGTCGGTGTTGAAAAGCAGGTCGGCCCCCTGTCCGGTGCCGAAGGCGTCGCGATTGACACCGACGATGCCGGTCAGCGCACCGCCATAGGGGTCCAGAGCGCTGGGGGAGTTGTGGGTCTCCACCTTGAAAACCAGATTCCAATCCTGATTGAAGCGGATCACCCCGGCGTTGTCTTTAAAGACCGAAAGGCAGATATCCTCCTGGCCTTTGCGGCGGCGTACCTCTTCGGTGGCGCCGACCACATAGGTCTTGAACAGGGAATCGATAACGCGGGAATTGCCTTGCTCATCGGTATAATCGATACGGGCGGCGAAAATCTTGTGTTTACAGTGTTCGCTCCAGGTCTGCGCCAACGCCTCGAGTTCAGCATCGGTCAGCCGCTCGCCGAGTCGGGCCTGCCGGCGCGCCCGACGGACCTCGGGCCGGCCGATGTAGGCGCGGATCGTTTTCATCTCTTCAAGGCTGAGGGCCAGCATGTTCTTCCGGCTGATATCAACCAGCTCCTCATCGCTGACATCGAGATCGATCTCCGTCACTTTGGGTTCGGCGCTGGAGGTAACCTTGGGCACCAGCGGCGCGAGCCCCTGGTGGCGATCGAAATCCCCGCGGGTGACGATGCGGCAGCTCTGAATCAGCTCATTGGCCAGGTAGCCGTAGGCGATTTCCGCCGCCTGTTCCCGGGTTATCTCCCCCTGCAAGAGGTATTGCACAGCGGTGTAGACCCCTTCACCCGCCGTGAAGCGCCGTCCACTCAGATCCTCGATGGCTTCCCGGGCGGTGCGCCCCACGTTGTCGGTGACTCCGGGCCGGTAACCGACCTCGACGAGGATGTCGAAATCCCGCGCCAAAGGAAGGTTGACGGCGGCGTTCTGAATCACCGGATCACAACAGGGCCCGATGGCGACCCGCTCGATCGTCTCCCTCGACAAATCAGCCTCCACCGTGTAGACGTCGATGGTCCGCACCCTCTCCGTCACAACGCCGAAGTGGTGGGCCAGCTCCCGCTGGACGCGGTCCCCGCGGGCATCCCGGACTTCTTCCTTGAGAGCGACTTCGATTCTCCAGATCATGATTTTTCCCGTCTTTAAAAATTACCTGGACCCGGCATGGGCGGCGCCTACCCCTCTGCGCCGAAAACCCTGGCGAAGATGTTATCGACATGGACCAAATGATAATCCGGATCAAACAGGGAGCGGAGCTTTTCCGCGCCGAGGGCGCTTACCACCGCGGCATCCCGCAACAGCTCCTGCAGAAAATCCTTTTCTTCCTCCCAGGCCCGCATGGCGTTACGCTGCACCATCCGGTAGGCCTCCTCCCGGGAAACCCCGGCCTGGGTCAGCTCCAGCAGGACCCGCTGGGAATAGAGCAGACCGTGGGTGAGATCCATGTTGCGACGCATCCTGTCCGGATAAACGACGAGGTCGCGAATGAGACCGTTCAGCCGCCGCAGGGCGAAATCGAGGGTGACCGTGGCGTCCGGGCCGATGGCCCGTTCCACCGAGGAGTGGGAGATGTCCCGTTCGTGCCACAGCGGGACATTCTCCAGAGCCGGCAGGGCATAAGCGCGCACCAGGCGGGCCAGTCCGGTAAGGTTTTCGCTGAGGACCGGGTTGCGTTTGTGGGGCATGGCCGAGGAACCCTTCTGACCTATGCTGAAGTGCTCCTCCGCCTCGATCACTTCGGTCCGCTGCAGATGACGGATTTCCACGGCGATCCGCTCCATGGACGAGGCGATCACCGCCAGGGTGCAAAAATATTCGGCGTGACGGTCGCGGGGAATGACCTGGGTGGAAACCGGTTCCGGCTTGAGACCGAGCTTTGCACAGACGTAAGCCTCGACGCTCGGGTCGATGTTGGCGAAAGTCCCCACCGCGCCGGAGATGGCTCCGGTGGCGATTGCTTCCCGGCCCCGCTGAAGGCGTACCAGGTTGCGGTCCATCTCCGCATACCAGCTGGCCAGCTTGAGTCCGAAGGTGATCGGCTCGGCATGGATGCCGTGGGAACGGCCGATGCAGACCGTGTACTGATGCTCCAGCGCCCGTTTTTTGATGGTTTCGAGCAGAGCTCGAATATCCGCCAGCAGTTCGTCGGCGGACTGAACCAGCTGGACGGAAAAACAGGTGTCGAGAATGTCGGAGGAGGTCATCCCTTGATGGATGAAACGGGCCTCGGGCCCGACAAATTCAGCCACCGAGGTCAGAAAAGCGATGACATCGTGTTTGACTTCGGCCTCGACGGCGTTGATCCGCTGGATGTCGAAATTCCCTTTTTCCCGGATGACGGCTACCGCTTCCCTGGGGATGACTCCCAGTTCCGCCTGGCGTTCGCAGGCCAGGGTTTCGATCTCGAGCCAGATGCGGAAACGGTTTTCCGCTTCCCAGATACGGGCCATCTCCTTGCGGGTATAGCGTTCGACCACGGGTAACCTCAAAATTAAGAAAAGAGTGAATTCAAAAAAAACCGCTTCACCTGCACCCGTCGGACCACAGCCGGGCTTCCTGCTGGGAGCCGATCAGGAGAGCGGGGCGGCACCTGTCGGTGCGGGCCAACACCCGCAGAGCGGCGTCGCCGGCCAAATCCGGCGTGTTGTTTTCTTGACTCAGATGCGCCAAAAAAACCGCCTCCAGACGCTCCCAAAGCAGGAATTCGAGAAGCCTTGACGAGGTTTCGTTGGAAAGGTGCCCATGACGGCTGCGAATCCTTTGTTTTAGAAACCAGGGATAGGGACCATCGCGAAGCATCTCCTCGTCGTGGTTCGACTCCAGCACCAACACCCGGCATCCCTTGAGGCGCTCCGCCACCAGCCGAGTCACCATGCCGAGGTCGGTGGCCACGCCCACCCTCCCTTCCGGAGTGTCGAAAATGAAGCCGAGGGGGGCGGCGGCATCATGGGTGATAGGGCAGGCGCCGACCCGCAACGCACCGATTTCGACCCCCCTGTCGGGATCGAAGTCCCGCCAGGTCTTCAGTTTTTCCTGGTCAAGGATACTTTGCTTTGTCAGAGGATGGGTATAAACCGGCGTACCGTAACGGTTGGCGAAAGGAAAAAGGCCACGGATATGGTCCACATGCTCATGGGTGACGAAAAGGCCGTCGATCTCTTCGGGGCGAACCGACAGCATCGCCAGCCGCCGGGTCAGTTCCCGCGCCGAGAGACCGGCATCAACCAAAATCCGGCTGTCACCGGCTTCAATGAACAGGGAGTTCCCTTTGCTGCCGCTGGCCAAAAGACAGACGCGCAAAATTCCCCCTCGTAATTCTTTGCATTCCCAGAAGGTTGCGGTATTTTTTAACCGACTGCCGAAGCATGGCCTCTTTATCCCTGAGGCGGAATCCTGAGCCGGAAAAAACAAGGGGTTCCCGTCGATATCGATACTGATCGCCTTGTCCTCGAACTCAAAACCTGTTTTTTCAACAACCGGATAAGGCGTCGAAGAAGACTTCAAAACCATGCAGGGAGCGAGCGGCCCAGACCGCGGCCGCCTGCGTTTCGGAAACTTTGATATCACATCGCCGCTAAAAGAAC
Organism: Deltaproteobacteria bacterium; assembly: GCA_012729375.1. GTDB lineage: Bacteria > Desulfobacterota > Desulfuromonadia > Desulfuromonadales > JAAYDE01 > JAAYDE01. The sequence continues at coordinate 16,375 of JAAYDE010000128.1, forward strand.
AATATCATGATAGCCACCCTGTGCGGCAAGGCTTTCATGTTTTCTTGACGATTCCATAGCATTCAACTATCATTAATCTTCTTCAAATTGGGAAATATAATTTTTTGGTTAATTGTCTTTTTTTGAAACGCACCAGCCAACGGGACAGGAGGATATATACATGGCCACCAAAATCGCGATCAACGGTTTCGGCCGCATCGGGCGGCTTGTTCTGCGCAGGACCTTGGAATCCGACAATTTCGACATCGTTGCCATCAACGATCTGACCGACGCCGCCACCTTGGCGCATCTGTTGAAGTATGATTCGGTCCACGGCATCTTGAATGCTTCCATCACCGCCGATGACCAGTCGATCACCGTCAACGGCGACAAAATGAGGGTTCTCAAGGAGACCGATCCGGCCAAACTTCCCTGGAAGGAACTCGGCGCCGAAATCGTCGTCGAATCCACAGGTCGCTTCACCAAACGGGAAGATGCCGCCAAGCATCTTGACGCCGGCGCCAAACGGGTCGTCATCAGCGCCCCCGGCAAGGATGTAGACGCCACCTTTGTCTTCGGCGTGAACGAAAAAGACTTCGATCCCGCCAGGCATTTCGTCATCTCCAATGCCTCTTGTACCACCAACTGCCTGGCCCCTGTGGCCAAGGTACTGGACGACTCCTTCACCATCGTCAAGGGCCTGGTCACCACCATCCACTCCTACACCAACGACCAGCGCATCCTCGACCTTCCCCATAAGGATCTGCGCCGCGCCCGGGCCGCCGCCATGTCCATGATTCCCACCAGCACCGGCGCCGCCAAGGCGGTTTCCCTGGTGCTTCCCCACCTCAAAGGCAAACTGGACGGCCTCGCCGTGCGCGTGCCGACCCCCAATGTTTCCCTCGTCGACCTGGTGGCCGAGGTGGCAAAGGAAACCACCCTTGAAGAGGTCAACGCGGCAATGAAGAATGCGGCCGACGGCGCCCTCAAGGGGATTCTGGAGTACTCCGCCCTGCCCCTGGTTTCCATCGATTTCAACGGTAACCCGGCTTCGTCCATCTTCGACGCCGATAACACCAAAGTCATCGGCGGCACCCTGGTCAAGGTACTCTCCTGGTATGACAACGAATGGGGCTATTCCTGCCGCATCTGCGATCTGATCAAGCGTATCTCGGGCTGGTGACAACCATTCGGGCAGGGGATGTTTCACCCCCTGCTTTTTTGTTTTCCACACCTTTAGGGGGCAAGACATGTACAACAAGATGAGTCTCAGGGAGGTGAATCTCAAGGGGGAACGGGTCTTCTGCCGCGTCGATTTCAATGTCCCCCTTGACGACGACGGCAACGTCAGCGACGATTCCCGCATCACCGCCGCGCTCAAAACCATCCGCTACATTATCGACCAGGGGGGGAAGCTGATCCTGGCCTCCCACCTCGGGCGCCCGCAGGGCAAACCCGACCCCAAATACAGTTTGGCCCCCGTGGCCGCCCATCTCTCCGGGCTGCTGGGGAAGCAGGTCCGCCTGGCACCTGAATGTATCGGCCCTGAGGTCAAAAAGATGGTCGAGGATCTCGGCGAAGGGGACGTCCTGCTGCTGGAAAACGTCCGCTTTCATTCTGAAGAGGAGAAGAACGATCACATCTTCAGCCGGCAGCTGGCCAGCCTGGCCGACATCTATGTCAACGATGCCTTTGGCGCCGCACACCGGGCCCACGCTTCGACCGAGGGCGTGGCCCATATGCTGAGTCCGGCCGTCGCCGGCTTTTTGATGGAGGATGAAATCCGCTACCTGGGCAAGGCCCTGACCGATCCGGCCCGGCCTTTTGTCGGGGTTCTCGGCGGCGCCAAGGCCAAGGACAAGATACCGGTGATCCACAACCTGCTCAAAAAGGTCGATGCCCTGCTCATCGGCGGCGGCATGGCCTACACCTTCCTCAAAGCCAAGGGACAGGAGGTGGGGAGATCCCTGGTTCAGGAGGATCAACTGGACCTGGCCCGCAGGTTGCTGACGGAGGCGGACTCGCAAGGTGTAGATTTTCTTTTGCCGGAGGATCACGTGGTCGCCCCTTCCGTCGAAAGCGTCACCGAATTCAAGATCTGCTCCAACGGCGATTTCCCCCCCACCTGGATGGGCCTCGACATCGGACCGGCTACCGTGGAGAAATATACCGCTGTCTTGAACAGCGCCGCCACCGTGGTCTGGAACGGCCCCATGGGGGTTTTCGAAAACGAAACCTTCGCCAAAGGGACCATGGCCATCGCCCACGCCCTCGCCGCATCGAAGGCGGTCACCATTATCGGCGGCGGCGATTCCATGGCTGCCGTGAAACAGGCGGGCCTGGAAAACCGCATGACCCACATCTCCACCGGAGGAGGTGCTTCACTGGAATTCCTTGAGGGGAAAAAACTTCCTGGTATTCAGGCACTTAACGATAAAATGTAATATTTTGATTTAACTATCCGGAGGCTGTCCAATGCGCAGAAAACTTGTTGCCGGAAACTGGAAAATGCACAAGACCGTCGCCGAGGCGGTAGCCTTGGTTAATGAACTGAAAAAAGAACTGGCCGATGTCACCGATGTCGACGTCGTCGTTGCTCCGGTATTCACCGCCCTGGCCGCCGTCGCCAAAGCCATCGACGGCACCCCTTTGGGTCTGGCCGCCCAGAACTGCTATCCGGAAGTCACGGGAGCCTTTACCGGCGAGGTCTCCCCTACCCTGCTCAAGGATGTCGGCTGCCGCTACGTCATCGTCGGCCACTCCGAACGCCGGCGGATTTTTCAGGAAGCGGACGATTTCATCAATCGCAAGGTCCGGGCGGTCACCGCCGAGGGACTGCAGGCCATCCTCTGCGTCGGCGAAACCCTCGAGGAGCGCGACGCCGGAAAAACCTTCGACATCCTCGCCGCCCAGATTGAAAACAGCCTCCGGGGGATTTCCGCCGCAACGATGGAGCGTGTGATCATCGCCTACGAACCGGTGTGGGCCATCGGTACCGGCAAAACCGCCACCGCCTGCCAGGCCCAGGAGGCCCACCGCTTTCTCCGCGAACTCCTCCGAAAAATGCATGGCGTCGCCACCGCCGCCGCCATCCGGATCCTTTACGGCGGCAGTGTCAAAGCCGATAATGCCGCCGCCCTGTTGTCCCAGGAGGATATCGACGGTGCCCTGGTCGGCGGCGCCAGCCTCATGGCGGCCGACTTCACCCCCATCGTCAAACAGGGGAGGAATTGACTTTTCCCTTTCCCCAGGCGGCCTTCTGTGGTAAGAACTGAGGATAATTAACTTCATCAGCGGATTGCAGACATGACCACATTTTTGATAATTGTCCATGTGCTCGTTTCCTTTGCCCTGATCGGCATTGTTCTGATCCAGGGGGGCAAAGGGGCGGAAATCGGTGCCGCCTTCGGCGCTGGAGCCAGCAACACCGTTTTCGGCGCCAGCGGCGGGAAATCCTTCATCAGCCGGTTGACCACCATGGTCGCCGTCGTTTTCATGTTGACCAGCCTCGGTCTGACCTACTTTTACCGGATGCCGGGCACGGCCAGCATCATGCCCGCCGAGGTGAGCAGCAAACAGGAAACGACAACTCCAGCGATACAGCCGAAAGCGGCCGAGGCACCGGCGCCGACGCCCGCCGCGCCTTCCGAGAAAGGGAAAAAGGCCGACTGATACCAATGTTTTCCCCCTTGACAGCGGCGGCAGCACTGAGTATAAATACCGATAATTTGAGCCGAAGTGGTGGAACTGGTAGACACGCCATCTTGAGGGGGTGGTGGGCAACCGCTCGTGCGAGTTCGAGTCTCGCCTTCGGCACCAGAAGAGAAATAGCGCCGTAATCTCAAGAGGTTACGGCGCTTTTTTTTAATTCGTTTGCGTATGGTTTGCGTTTGTTTTTGTCTGGTCGAGGCGGTCAACAGCGCTTCTATTGCTGTTGGGGATATGTCCGTAAGATATCGACGGTCATCTGAATGCTGGAATGACCCATCTGCTCCTTTACATAAACCGGACTTTCCCCGTTGGTGAGAAGTTGGCTGGCGAAGGTATGGCGGAGATCGTGAAACCTCATCCGCCGAATGCCGGCTTTTTTGAGAATCCGGTCAAAAAATTTTCGGGCCATGTTCTGTTCCATGTGGCAACCCTGATGATGAAAGACAATGGGACACACCTCCCCCGCCCCAAGTTTCAAGCCTTCCTTTTTTCTGCGAATCAGAAGATGTTCCAAAGCCTCTTTCAGGCCCAGAGACATATCCACCCGGCGTACCTTGCCCGTTTTGGTGGAACTAACCCGGTTCCGCTTATAGGAACGCTCCACCCGGATGAAGCGGCTGTTGAAATCGATGTCGCCCCATTCCAGGGCCAGAATTTCTCCCAATCGCATCCCGGTTCTGAGGGCACAGAGGAAAAAAGCGTATAACTCAGGAGAAATTTTTTGGCAGGTTTCCAAAAACAGTTGGCTTTCCTGAGGTGTCATCGGTTCAACTGTAATAGTCCTTTTCCTGCGCAATTTTAGCGACTTCAGTACTCCTGTTGAAGGATTATGTTGAAGTACTTCATCGTCCAGGGCGAGGACAAAAGGACCGCTGACCACATCCGAAACCAGGCTCACCGTGGCTCGGGAAAGACCCTTGTCCAGAAGGGACATCAGGAGAGTTTTGATCATGCCCCTTTTGATGGCCGTCACCGGTTTGTTTCCCAGGTATGGAAGCACGTAGTCTCGCTGAACCTGGAAGTACCGTTCATATGTGGCGGGAGATCGGGCCGCTTTGATGTACTCCAGCCAGTTTTCCGCATATTTGCTGTAGAGCTGATTTGAGTTCTCCCCCAGATTCAATGCACCCAGGGTCAACTTGGCCTGCAGCAAATCGACCATTTTCCGGGCCTCTGTCTTGTTCTTGCCGAGATATCTCGACAGCCGTCTGCCTTTGTGGTTGATCTGAGCATACCACTTCCCCGATCCTCGGGGAATTTCACGCAATTTAACCGCCATATTAAGATCACCTCCTTTCTACATTTCAGCCAGAATTTTATCGACCAGGGTTTCCACACGACTAGCAGAGCACTCGTGCCGCAAAAGAAACTCATCCACCCACTCTTTGCGAAACAACAGATTTTTATGAGACAACTTCAGGTGACGTAGACCTTCTTTAAACCATTTTCGAACGGTTCTCGGGCTGACCCTGGCGTAAGCCGCCACGTCTGCTGTCCTCATCCAAGGACCTTCATTATCTCTATTCTCATGGCCAGTCTGATGGGTACTGGCATGAGGAGGTTCCCTTCCCGGTGTGTCCATTCTCTGGAACCTGATTCCTTTTCTTTTCTGTTCCATAAAAAACCTTTCTTTCGCAAAAATCGAACAGAAGGCAAGTGCTCCATACCGCAACCAACAGTACGTTTTTGCCTTTACATGTCAGATATTGGGTACATTCCCCCCTGTTTTTAAGTAGTGGTCCAAATTTTTTTTCACGGCATCACCAGCATCCCCTCCATGATTTCGAACATCGCCTTGGGCAAATCCTTGACCTGGTGGATCACCCGGTGGCGCTCCCAGAACTTCTTCACCTCATCGGTCCGAATGCCGATGGCGGCGATCTCGATTTTGTCCCGCAGGATCCGCTGAGTGGCTTGAATGGTCCCGACAGGGTGGTCCGGGCAACGACCAGGATGATCTTTCTGGGTTCCGGTCTCTGCAG
>JAAYDE010000016.1 GCA_012729375.1 Deltaproteobacteria bacterium
CCTTCCGAGGGAGGGAAAATGCGGTTCCTCAACCCCTTGAAGGAACGGATGATCCTTTCATTCATGACCCGGGGGTCAACGGTCGGAGAAAAATAATAGACCGGCTTGAGAAGAGACTGTCCGGCCTGGATAATCCCTTCATTTTGCGCCCGCTCGCACAGCGGGGAGCCGGGAAAAATCCGAATGCCGGCAAAAACGAATACCACCGATGGACCCAAAGCCGCAATGTTTTCAAGGCCTTCCGTTACCGTTTGGGAAGTTTCCCCGGGCCCTCCGAAAATGATGAAATGGGCGCAGGGAAGCTCTTCGGCCAGGCAATCCGCATTGAAACGCAGCACCTCGGCAAAGGTGAAACCTTTGTTCAGTCCCTCCAGGGTGGCGTCGCTGGCGGCGTCCGTCCCCAGTTCCAACGCGTAGAGCCCGGATCTCTTGAGCAGCGCCAACTCCGAACGCCCCATTCCGGAAGGGCGGAAAAATCCGCACCAGGAAATTCCCACCTCGCGCCGCACCATCTCCTCGATCAAAGCGAGATACCGTCCCTCCGGATCGTTGAAAACCGAATCCGTGAAAAACACCCTGGCGCCGGGGAAATCGCGGCGGATGCCTTCCAGATCATCCACCACGGCCCGCGGATCCCGGCAATGCACGCGGCTTCCTTCCAGTGACGGATAGGTGCAATAGACGCAGGCAAAAGGACATCCTCTTTTGGTCTGGAGATTGATCTGCCCGGATTCGCGGATGTAGAAGTCGGCCACTTCCTTGTTGTAGAGAGGTGGACCCATTTGATTTTCACCGGGACTGGAGCCATGGCCAAATATCAATGGCGGAATCTTTATACCGGCCCGCAATCGGTCCAGCAGGTCACAGAGGGCATTTTCCCCCTCACCAACAATCCCGTAATCCACCCCCAGGTATTCCAGGATCTTTTCCGGCAGAATGGAGAAGGCGCCGCCGCCCACCACCACGGGGGCGCGGGTCGCTTCGCGGATGGCGCACACCTGATCCCGGGCCTGATCCAGATACCACCCTTTCTCCCCGCTGAAGGAATCGACATTGTCGATGTTGCGCAGGGACAAGCCCACCACATCCGGGTTGAAGGTCGCCAACTCGCAACGCAGCCTGTTCATGTCCCGGCCCGCGGCGAGAAAATCGAACTGGCACACTTCATGGCCCTTTTGGGTGAGGGCCCCGGCCAGCACCGCCATGCCGAGGGGATAGACCGGATAAGGCTCGACGGTCACGTTGGTGGACAGCAAAAAAACCCGGCTCATTCCGCCATGGCCTCCCTCTGTTTTTGGAAGCCGCGGCGCCGTTTCGGGTCGTAGCGGCGGAAGGTGCCGTCCTCCATCTCCCGTTTGACCACCCGCTTGAAGAGTTCCCCCATCTTGAGCTGGTGGCCGCCACCGGCGTAGAAGGTTTCCCAGGCGTAGTAGTAGAGTTCCTGGAGCCGCTCCGGGGACATCCGTTTGGGCCGGAATACGACCTTGTCCGCGGTGTAGCGGCTCCAGTCGTTGCTTAAGATCCGCCCCTCCTTTTCATACTGGGCCCGGATCGGCGAATGGGGGAACGGGGTCAGGATCGTGAATTCGGCGACATCGAGCTCGATCTCCATCAGAAAATCGACCAGCCGCTTGATGTAGTCCTCGTCCTGGTCGTCGGTGCCGAGGATGATGGTCCCCTCCACCCCGATGCCGTGTTCCTTGAGCCGTCGGACCCGATTCCGGATCACGTCGGAGGTGTCGAACACCGCCTGGTAGACGTACCAGGCCCCGGCGTCGGCGGCCAGTTTGAGGATCTCGTCGTCGTCGAGGATCGGATGGCTGACCCATTTCTTCTTCAGCGGCGCCATGGCGGTGAACAGCTCCTTGAGCCACTGGCGGTCCTGGGCCAGGGAGTTGTCGACGACGAAGAGCCGGTTGTTGCGGATCGACTCCAACTCCTCAATGACCTTGTCGATGGGCCGGGGCCGGAACCGCCGGCCGCCGAGGTAGCCGGTGCAGCAGGGAAAGCAGTTGAATTTGCAGCCCCGGGAAGCGTGGACCAGATCGAGCATCTGGACGCCGCGGTAGTTGTAGAGGTCGCGCTTCAGGATGTCGCGGCGCGCGGTGCCGACCAGGGAGATGTCCGGGGGATTCCCCATATAGTCGTAGAGCTTCCGCAGCCTGCCGGCCCGGAAATCGTCGATCACCTGCTGGAAGCGGCCCTCGGCCTCGCCGAGGAAGACCGCATCGGCGTGGAGCGCCACCTCCTCCGAATGGAGCATGACCGCGATGCCGCCGAAGATCACCGGCACCTGGCGGGCCCGGAATTCCGCCGCGATCTCGAAAGCGCGGGGCAACTGGGCGGTCAACATAACCGATAAAGCCACCAGCTCTCCGCACTGGTCGAAATCGACGGTTTGGCGATTTTCATCGACAAACTCCAGCTCAATCTCTTCGGGGACGGCGGCGGCGAACACCACCGGCCCGTGGGGGGGAAGGTGAAATTCGGTCTGGCGCTCGAGCTTCGGCCAGCGCGGATAGATCAGGGTCATCTTCATCGGGTCTCTCCAGAATTGGGCGCGATCGGCCTCGAAGCGACCGACGGCCCGCGGATTTTGGACCTGTTGGGCCTCTGTTCCGGTTTGTAGCCGGGGAGGATCGTGCTCTGGATCAAACCATAAACGCTACCGGACCCCGGAGCGGGCCGCCGCCAGTTCCTCCCAGGAGCTGGCAGCGACGCCGTCGAGGGTCGCGAAGCCTCTCGAATCCCAGGCGATCTCGCCGCAGCTCCCCGGAGGCGGTTCTTCCCCCCCGACCAGAACCAGGAAGATGGCCCCGGCGTGCCCATCCGGGATGGGGATGTTTCTGGGGGGGGCGAGATCGCAGCGCCCGGTGACCATAATCGGGCAGTCGCCATAGCGCAGCGAATCGATGCCGAGCCGCAGGCATTCGATTTCCCTCCCCCCTTCGCTGTTGGCGACGAAGGCGGGGCCGGTCAGCCCGAAGCGGATCGCCGCCTCCCCCAGGAAGGTGTTGGAGAGGGTGTAGGCGAAGAGATTGGGACTGGCCAGGGCGCCGCCGTCGGAAACCACGGTGTCGAAATAGGCGATGTCGGTGGCAAGACACCCCAGCCGGGTCTCGGCGACGATGCCGATGGGCCGCTTCTGCTGCCAGGCATCGAGCCCGGCGTCGGCCAGAGCCAAAGCAATGCCGGCCAGTCCGAGCCGGGAGAAGTCATCGAGCCTGCCGAAGCGGGGATAAGGGTCGGAAAAGAGTTCCCGCCGCGACAGCGCCGGCAGTTCTCCCGTTCCCCAGGCAAAGAGATCCCGGCGCCGCCCCCGGCCGATCCCGGCCGCGGTCACCCAGCCGATGCCGGTGACATGGATTTTCATCGCGCCTCCTCCCGGCTCAAGAGAAGGGCGCCGTTGATGCCGCCGAACCCGGAATTGGTGCTGAGCAGGATCCTTCCCGGGAAGGTCAACGCCTCGGCGCTGACGCAGCCTTCGCCGCCCGGTTCGGGATGGCGCAGACCGACGGTCGGCGGCAGCAGGCCGCTCTCCAGGGAGCGGATCGCCAGCGCCGCCTCGATGCCGCCGGCCGCGCCGAGGGTGTGGCCGAGCGCCCCCTTGACCGAATGGAGCGGCACCTTCCGGTCTCCAAACAGGGTCCGGAAGGCGGTCAGCTCCATGAGATCGTTGAACACCGTTCCGGTGCCGTGGGCGCTGATGCCGTCCACCCTTTGGGCCTCGATGCCGGCCACCTGCAGGGCGCGCTTCACGGCCAGGATCAGCCCGCATCCGTCGCGGGCCGGAGCCGTGATGTGGTGGGCATCCCCCGCCGCCCCCCAGCCGAGAAGCCGGCATAAAACCGGCCGTCCTTCCCGGTCGGCCCGGCTCCGCTCCATCAGCAGCAGCGCCGCACCCCCTTCCCCCAGCGACAGCCCGTCGCGGCCGGCATCGAAGGGACGGCAGCGGTCGGAAGAGAGCGCCTTGAGGGCCGAAAAGCCGGAGAAGACGAATTCGCTGACCAGATCACAGCAGACCACCAGCGCAGCGTCGGCGTCGCCGCAGGCGATGGCCGCGGCCCCCCGGCCCAGGGCCAGGGTGGCGGAGGCGCAGGCGGCGTTGACGTTGACCCCCGGCCCCTTGACCCCGGTCCGGCGCCGGATCTCGCCAAGCACGGTTTCGGAAAGGAGCCGCCGGGGGTCGATTTCAGCCCCGCGCCGCTCCAGTTCCAGCAGATCGATCTCCCCCTTGGTTGTCGCCAGAAACAGCAGGCTCTCCGGCGGCACCTCGGCAAATCCGCCGAGGGTCCGTTCCAGGAGGGTCGTCAAGCGGGAGCCGCCGCGCCCCGGTTCGAGGTCCGGGACACAGGCCGCCACCTTGGAGAAGTAGCCCGAGGTCTCGAAGCGCTCCAACGGCCGGATGCCGCACTCCCCACGCAACAGCCGCGCCCAGCTTTCCCCGAGGCTGTCGCCCAGGGCCGTAACCGCACTGGCGGCGCAGATCACAACATCCTTCACGTCAGGTCTCCTAAGCGCCACCGGGCGAGAAAGTCGAGATAGAAGGGAGGCGGGGTCAACAGCAGGTTGTGGTTTGAATCCATCATCATCTGAACGGTGTAGCCGGTGGTGACCACCGCTTCGGAACCGTTGCGCAGCACGAACTCGATATTGATCCGGGCCGCCTCCGAGTAGTGCAGCGCCCCTTCGATGAAAAAGCGTTCTCCGAACTCCAGGGGCTGATGATAATCGGCGTGAAGCTTGCGGATCGGGGCCAGCACCTGGTGGCCGTAGAAGTCATGGTAGCCGATGCCGTAGCGTTCCCCGAGGGCGACCCGGGCGTCCTCGAAATAGCTCGGATAGCGGCCGTGCCAGACGATCCCGAGGGCATCGACCTCCTCGAAACGCACCACCCGCTCGACCACCGTCCGCAACGGCGGCGGCGCGTCAGGCTGGGGAGGAAAATAGGGTTTGTTCAAGACTTTCCTCTTTCCGGCAAATAAATCAGGTTGAACAGGGCAGCCACTCCCCGATCGCATTCCACGCGGGCTTCGGCAACGGTTTCATTGCCTTTTTCCCGAAAACGGCAGGATACGCAGATAATCTCCCGGGGCCGGATCTGGAGAAAAAACTTGGCGTTTTCGACCCTTTTTAAAACCATGCCGATAAGCGGTCCGTTTTGGGCAACATTCTGTGCCGCCATCACCTGGACAACCCCCGGCACAATCGGCGCGCCGGGAAAATGGCCGCCAAAACCAACAAAGCTGTCGCCAAAGCGGAACTTACCGGAAAGCCGTCCGTCTTCGCCGGTGGTCACATGTGTTACCGCCGCCAGGGAGATCTCATCGCTCAGTCTGTTCATGACCTGCTTTCACATCAATTATTTTCAGCTCAAGCCGGTAACCGGCAACCTTGTCGGTCAGCTCCATATCATAAGGAATGAAGCCATTCTCAAAACGGCGGTGATGTCGATAGATTACCCGCCATTTTTGGCTGCGCCCGGACATGCTTTTTTGAATCATGGCGGCGTGGGCTTCGCCGAAAATAAATTCCACTCTGCCTTCATCCCGTTTTCCGGTCAACAGGTAACGGTTTCCGGTAAATTCCAGGGAATCTTTTTGCGGCGCCGGGCGGGGGGCCAGAAAAACTCTCCGCAACGAAAAGGCCACTGCCTCCCCAAAACGGGGGAAGCGGGACAGTTCCGGGA
>JAAYDE010000017.1 GCA_012729375.1 Deltaproteobacteria bacterium
CGCCTTCTCTTCGGCGGCCGCTGTCGCAGCGGGTTTGTTGATGGTCATCGGCTTTCAGGAATGGGCCGATCCCCTCCTCGTCTTTTTCCTCGACATCCAATAGGAGGCGCCGTGGAAAACCATCCCCCGAACCAGGCCCATCCGGTCCCTCCGGCGGCCGCCAAAGCCAGAAGAAATCTGCGTCTCAAGGTGGTATTGCTGGGGCTGGCAATCCTTCTGAGTGGTGTGGTCATCGGCGCGGGGGGCATGCTTTTCTGGGGGCGGGAACTGATTCTGAAGCGTCTGCAGCATGTCCGCCCCGGACCGGAAATGATCTGCCAGCGCCTGGAAAAGACCCTGGGGCTGAATTCCGGGCAGAAGGTCGAGGTGGAAAGGATTCTCAAGGAATATTTCCCGCGCATCCGCGAGATCCGGCAGCGGAAGGATCAACTCACCCATGAGGCGTTTCGCGCCATGCACCGGGAAATTTTTGCCGTCCTCGATCCCCGCCAAGCGCAGATCTACGAGGAGGAACTGGGCAGGATGCTGCCCCGCCCCTGGCGGCGCCGCGGTTTCCACCGCATGGGGCCGCCTCCCGACCAGGGAGCCTGTGAAAAGAGTCCTTGCGAAAAATGACTTTTTTAGTTATATTTATAAACAAGAAGAAACTCTTTACAGAGAATCTTCCTCCTTTTGCGCGTCGGTTACCCTCCTGCCGGCGCGTTTTTTTTGACGGTTTCCTGGTTCAGGAAGCCTGCAGGTAGGAGAGGGCAGGGGCGGCAAAGGGTTGCGGGTCAATGCCGAGCACGTTCATCCATTCCCGCTCCGGACACTCGTTTCCCGCCAGCAAGAGTTCCAGTTGGATGCCGGTAATGGGGAAAAAGGGCAGTTTTTCTCCCCAGAGGGCGAGGAGTCGGGCTATTTTTTCCGGAATGTAAATTTTTGCAGGCGGTCGGCGCCCCACAGCTGCGGCTATGGTGTCGATGAGTTCCCTGTAGGACAGGGACGTCGGACCACAGAGGTGGAATCTTTTGCCGATACTTTCCGGGCGGGAGAGGGCGGCGGTGAAGGCGGCGGCTACGTCCTCTACCGCCACCGGCGCCAGACGGTAGGCCCCCTTGGCGAAGACGGGAAATACCGGAAAGAGGCGCAGAAGCCGCGTCAGCAGGTTGACGAAGGCGTCTTCCGGACCGAAAATGACCGAGGGGCGGAAGATGGTCCAGGCCAGGCCGCTTTCGGCCACGGCGCATTCGGCCCGCCATTTGCTCGCCAGATAGGGGTTGGCGGCGCTTTCCCGGCAGCCGTTGGCGCTCATGTGTAGAAAGCGCTTCACCTCCTGATCCTGCGCCGCGCGCACCAGGTTGCCGGTGACCTGAGCGTGCAGTTTTTCAAAGGTCACGCCGCGGGAAGGCGTTTCGCGGATGATGCCGACGAGATGGATGACCGCATCGCAGCCGTTCAAGGCCCCTTTCAGGGTTTCAGCCGTGGCCGCATCCCCTTCATGAGCCTCCAGGCCGAGTCCCCGGGGCAGCTTTCCCGCGGAACCGGGGCGGACCAGGCAGCGTACCCCATATCCGGCGCCGGCCAGGCGGCGCACCACCTCACGGCCGACGAATCCCGTCGCCCCGGTGACGAAAACCCTGGGCATCGCGCCCCTTTCGGTTATCACCTGTGTCCCTATCCTTTCCTTTTATCCTTTGATGACGATCAGCGGCCGCAGCCGGGCGACGATCTTGCCGATGCCGGCGTCATGAACCACCCTCACCACATCGGCCACATCCTTGTAGGCGGCCGGGATCTCCTCCGCCAGGGTGGCGTGGCCGGCGGCGCGGACGACGATTCCCTGCTCGGCCAGTTCGGCGGCGATGCGGTGGCCGCGGGCCTGCTTTTTGGCGGCGTGCCGCGACATGACCCGTCCGGCGCCGTGGCAGGTGGAGCCGAAGGTCTCCGCGTAGGCTTCGCGGGTTCCCACCAGGACGTAGGAATAACGCCCCATGTCGCCGGGGATCAGCACTGGCTGACCTACGCTGCGGTAGACGGCGGGAATGTCGGGATGCCCCGGCGGAAAGGCGCGGGTGGCGCCCTTGCGATGGACACAGAGGCGGCGCTCGCGGCCGCCGACGGGATGAGTCTCCCATTTGGCGATGTTGTGGCAGACGTCGTAGACCACCGACAGACCGAGATCAACGGGTCCTTTTTCAAGAACCCGCTCGAAGGATTCCCGCACCCAGGCGGTGATCAACTGACGGTTGGCAAAGGCGAAATTGGCGGCGCAGGCCATGGCCGCCAGGTATTCTTTCCCTTCCGGGCTGGCCAGGGGCGCGCAGCAGAGCTGTCGGTCGGGAAGCTCGATGCCGTATTTCTGGCTGGCGCGGTGCATGACCCGGAGGAAATCGTCGCAGACCTGATGCCCGAGGCCGCGGCTGCCGGTGTGGATGGTGACCGTGACCTGGTCCTGAAACAGCCCCAGCGCCGCGGCCGCTTCGCCGTCGTGGATCTCGGCCACCTGGTCGACCTCGATGAAGTGGTTGCCGCTGCCGAGGGTGCCAAGCTGGCTTCGGCCCCGCTCCAGGGCCTTATCCGACACGAGTTCCGGCCGGCCCCCCGGCAGGCATCCCTGTTCCTCGATCCGGTCGAGGTCCTCGTCGGTGCCGAAGCCTTGGTTGACCGCCCAGCGGGCGCCTGAAGTCAGCACCCGGTTTTCATCCTGGCGGGAGAGTTTCAGATCGCGCCTTTGCGAGCCGACGCCGGAGGGAATGTTGCGGAACAGGGCGTCGGCGAGGCGGTCACGCAGGCCGTTCAATTCGTCGACGGAGAGCTTGCAGCGGAGCAGGCGTACGCCGCAGTTGATGTCGTAGCCGACGCCGCCGGGGGACACCACCCCGTCCGCCGGATCGAAGGCGGCCACCCCGCCGATGGGGAAGCCGTAGCCCCAGTGGATATCGGGCATGCCGATGGAGGGGCCGACGATCCCAGGCAGGGTGGCCACGTTGCAGACCTGCTCCAGTGCCTGCTCTTCTTCCAGCGCCTTGAGCATCTTTTCCGTGGCGAAGACCAAGCCTTCGGTCCTCATCTTGCCGAAAGGGGGGATCCGCCATCGGCAGGCGTCGATTCGGTCGATTCTGATCTTCAACAGATCTCCTTGCGCGCCGGGTTGTTGCGGCGCGTCATCTCCTTGATTTCTGTGCAGCCGCCGGCAGGTGTCACAGGTCGACGTAAAGGCTGGCCCGCCACCCCCGCTTCATCTTCTTGACGGCGAGGCGATGGTAGGTTACGGCTTTGACCTCACGCAGCACAGGGAAGCGATTTTCGTCAAATGCGGCGCCGTAGACGGTTGCCGACATGTCGCCGATGCCGATCCTTTCCATGCGGAAGGTGAGAGGGACAAAACCGCGGGTTTCGAAAAGGAAGAGGAGTTCGTTCAGCCAGCCGACCAGCAGTTCTTCCACATCCTCCCCCTCCACGGTGATCCATTCCTGGCGGTCGGCGGCGTGTTCGGAGATCTCTCCGAATATCATCTCCCGCAGTCCCGCCGCGGCGTGGATGAAAAGCTCGGCCAGAGAATCCCCGGCCACCTCCAGCCCCATGTCGGCGGTATGCTCCAGATAGCGGAATTTTTTCAAAGAACCTTTCATGCCCCGCCCTGTGCCTGTCATTCCTTACTCTTCCCTTTCCCAGAACACCCGGCAACGGACATGGCCCTGATCCCAGGAAACCCGCAAATCTCCCTGCTGGGCTTTGTGAACGGCCCGGCCGAAATGCTCCGCCAGCTTCTGTTCGGTGGTGCGGATGACCAGGCTGTCCCCCTGGCGCGCCATGGAGATGATGCGCTGCAAAGGGTTTTTGTCCCTGGCCCTGGTCTCCTCGTTGTGGATCAGATGACGGATTTCCTCCTCATGTTTCCACAGATAAGCGCCCCGCAGGATGACGATCCCCTCGGCATAATCGCCGGCGATCTTGCGGCACGCCGGGCATAAAACCCTGGCGGCCCCTTCCTCCCTTGGCAGCTGTCCGGCGACCTCTTCGTCGAGAGTCCAGCGCTTATGTTCATAGCGGGCGTGGCAATCGGGGCATACGGCCGTCTCCGGCATCCCTTCCTCGGCAATGAAAGGGTCCTCGCTGCGCTCCACTCTGCCATGTTTGTCGCCGATGCCGAATTTTTGAACACTCTGTCCCGGAACGAAATCCCGTTTCATAGGCTTTCTCCCTTCCTTGGCCGGCGGTTTCTCCAACCGCGGTTCTATGAAAATTATAGCATTTCGACATTCTTTGTCGTCAGGGTAACGGTCCTGAAGGGGCGCCGGGACGGGCCTAATCCGCTGGACTTTGCTCCGTTGTTTACGGTATGTTTTGGAAAATTCCGCCAATTCGGTCGGAACTGATCATCGGAGGAGGTCTCCCAGAATGACGGCTGTCGGACCCGTTAACGACCACCAGGTTCTGCCCATGATTCCGCTCAGGGATGTGGTGGTTTTCCCCTATATGATCCTGCCCCTATTCATCGGCCGGGACAAATCACTGGCTGCGGTCAACGCCGCCCTGGCCGCCGATCGGCTGCTGTTCGTCGCCACCCAGAAGGAGCTGCTGGACGCGCCAGATACGGACCAAATCCATATGGTGGGCACCGTGGTGCAGGTGATGCGTTCCCTCAACCTCCCCGACGGCCGCCTGAAGATCATGGTACAGGGGGTGCACAAGGGCAAAATCGTCGCCTTCACCGCCACCGAGCCTTATTTTCAGGCGCGCATCGAAACCCTTGCCGAGACGGAAACGGCCGCCGTCGGCGTCGAGGAGGAGGCCCTCGTCCAACTGGTCAAGAACCGGGTCGGCGACCTGGTTTCCCTCGGCAAAACCCTGCCCAGCGAAATGAGTTCCATCCTGCGCCACGTCAAGGATCCCGGCAGTCTCGCCGATCTGGTGGGCGGCAACATCGGCCTGCCCCTGGATGAAATGCAGGAGCTTCTGGAAATCCTCGATCCCGTCGCCCGCTTGCGGCGGCTGCATGGGCTGCTGGATCGCGAGGTCGAGATGCAGTCGGTGCAGAACCGCATTCAGAACCAGGCGCGGGAGGAGATGAACCGCCATCAGAAGGAGTTCTTCCTGCGCGAACAGATACGGGCCATCCAGTCGGAACTGGGGGAAGGGGACCCCAAAAGCGAGGATATCGACGATATCCAGCAGCGCCTGGAAAAAGCGGGAATGCCGGACAAGGTCCGGGCGGAGGCGGAAAAGCAGCTGCGGCGGCTGGAGATGATGCACACCGAAGCGGCCGAGTACTCGATGATCCACACCTATCTGGACTGGCTGGTGGATCTCCCCTGGAACCGTTCGACCCGCGACAACCTCGACCTGATCAAGGCCGCCCAGGTGCTCGACGAGGATCATTACGATCTGGAGAAGGTCAAGGAGCGGATCCTCGAGTTTCTGGCGGTGCGCAAGCTTACCAAGAAGCTCAAAGGGCCGGTGCTCTGTTTCGTCGGGCCGCCGGGCGTCGGCAAAACCAGCCTCGGCAAGTCCATCGCGCGGGCCCTGGGGCGCAAATTCACCCGCATCTCCCTCGGCGGAATCCGTGACGAAGCGGAGATCCGCGGCCACCGCCGCACCTACATCGGGGCGCTGCCGGGCCGAATCATTCAGGGGATCAAACAGGCCGGCACCAACAACCCGGTCTTCATGCTCGACGAACTGGACAAGATCGGCGCCGATTTCCGCGGCGATCCCTCCGCGGCCTTGCTGGAACTGCTCGATCCCGAGCAGAACCACGCCTTTTCCGATCATTACATCAACCTTCCCTTCGATCTCTCCAAGGTGATGTTCATCGCCACCGCCAACATCATCGACCCGATCCCCTCGGCGCTCAAGGACCGCCTCGAGATATTGCGCCTTTCCGGCTACGCCACAGAGGAAAAGGTGGCTATCGCCCGGCGTTTTCTGATTCCCCGCCAGCTGGAGGCCAACGGCCTGAAGGAGGATTCCCTCCATTTCTCCGACGCCACGCTGCTCAGACTGATCAGCGAATACACCTCCGAGGCGGGCCTGCGCAACCTGGAGCGGGAGATCGGCGGCATCTGCCGCAAGGTGGCGCGCACCATCGCCGAAGAGAGGAAACCGCCGGTGGTCATTTCCGAAAACGCCCTGGCCCGTTTCCTCGGCCCGCCCAAGTTCCTTCCCGAGGAAGAGCGCCGCGACAACGAGATCGGCGTCTGCACCGGCCTCGCCTGGACGGAAACGGGCGGCGACGTCCTTTATGTCGAGGTCAATATCATGGATGGCAAGGGGCAGCTCAGCCTGACCGGCCATCTCGGCGACGTGATGAAGGAGAGCGCCCAGGCGGCCCTTTCCTACGCCCGCGCCCACGCCGCGGCGCTGGGGATCGATCCCGACCTGTTCGCCAAAAAGGATATCCATGTCCATGTCCCCGCCGGCGCCATCCCCAAAGACGGTCCCAGCGCCGGGGTGACCATCACCACCGCCATCGTTTCGGCGTTTACCGGCCGCAAGGTGAAGAGCGAGGTGGCCATGACCGGGGAGGTGACTTTGCGCGGCAAGGTGTTGCCGGTCGGCGGACTGAAGGAGAAGATTCTCGCCGCTGTCCGGGCGGGCGTCCGGACCATTCTCATCCCGCACCGCAACCTCAAGGATCTTGCGGAAATTCCGGCCAAGGTGAAGAAAAAGGTGGTCATCGGCGGCGCCGAAACCATGGATGAGATTCTGGCCGCAGCATTGGAGGAAAAACCATGAAACTGGCCGATCTGGGCGAATTCGGCTTCATCGACCGTATCAAGGCCGGAGTCGCTGCCGGCTCCGGCGTATGCCTCGGCATCGGGGACGACTGCGCGGTGCTGGATCTGCCGCCTGGGCATCAGCTGGTGACCACCACCGACATGCTCATCGAGGAGATCCATTTCCGCCGGGAATGGACCGACATGGCCGATCTGGGGCGCAAAAGCGTCGCCGTCAATGTCAGCGATGTCGCCGCCATGGGCGGCACCCCCCACCATCTCTACCTCAGCCTCGGTTTCCCCAAAACCTTTCCCCTGGAAGCTCTCGACAGCTTTATCAAGGGATTCCTGGCGGCCTGCCGTTTTTATCAGGTCACCCTGGTCGGCGGCGACACCTGCCGTTCCCCCGGACCGTTCGTCATCTCCGTCACCGTCGAGGGCAGCGTCCCCGCAGGGCATTTCGTGACCCGCGGCGGCGCCCGTCCCGGCGATGCCGTCTATGCCTCGGGCACCCTGGGGGACAGCGCCTTGGCTCTTCATCTGCTGGCGGCGGGGAAAACTCCCGATCCCTTCCTGCGCGACCGCCATGTCAATCCCCAGGCCCGCACCCGTCTCGGGGCGGCGCTGGGGCAAGGGCGCATTCCCTCGGCGATGATCGATCTCTCCGACGGCCTGTTGGCGGATTTGGGGCACATCCTGGAATGCTCGGCAACGGGGGCGCTGGTGGAGGAAGAACTCCTGCCCCTTTCGCCGTCTTTCCGCGCGGCGCTCCGTGAATCCCCGGAACTGGTCCGCCTCGCTCTGGCCGGAGGGGAGGATTACGAACTGCTGTTCACCGTTGCTCCGGAGCGGGAAAAGGACCTGCCCGCCGTCGCCCGGCAGGCCAGCCTTCCTCTCTCCCGCGTGGGCCGGATCACCGAACCGGGGGCAGGCCTGGTGGTCCGCGCCGCCGACGGGAGCACCTACCGGCCCGCCACGGGAGGATTCAATCATTTCCGCGGCTGAACGACGGCTTTTGGCCCCTGTTTGATGGGCTATGGACCAGAACAACCGACCTTCCGGACGGGCGGGCAGGCCTTTCCTTCCTGGGGGGTGAATTTTTCCCTTGCATTCCTTGCCGGGCAACCGGGATGGGATAAGGAATATTCTTTATGAGATTCGTTTGTGGTTTGATGGGAATTCTTTTTACGGCCCTGCTGGCGGTGGTCGCTTTTGCTGCCGATGAGGACGAAGCCCTGCTCCGCAAAGTGGTCGCCGCCGTGGAAGGGCCTTTTCAGGCAGGCACCGGAAAAGCCGCCGCGATCAGCGATTTCCAGGTCGATTTCAGCCAGGAATCGGAGATTCTCTCCCTCGGCCAGAAACAGACCGCCAGCGGCCGGGCGGTCTTCAAGTTCCTTTGCGCCGGCGAGAGTTCACTGGTTTCCCCCCTATTCCGCTGGGAGTACCGGGAGCCCCACCAGCAGCAGATCGTAGCGGACGGAAAATCGATCTGGTTCCACATCCCCGAAAATCAGCAGGCGATCCTCTCCGACGCCCGGAAGTCCCTCGCCGGCGACGAGAACGCCAATCCCCTGGCCTTTCTGACCAACATCGACGACCTCGGCCGTTTCTTCGACATCGGCTGGGCCGCACCCCGGCGGGACGAGGGCGGCAATTATCTTCTCCGTCTGCTTCCCCGCGGCCAATCGCCACTCCTCCAATCCCTGGTTCTCGGCGTGTCCCGGAAGGCGGTGGAGGCGAAGGGGAAGAAAGTCTCTTTTCCGTTGCACAGCATCCTGCTGACCAACGTCAACGGCGACAAAAGTCTGCTCATCCTTTCCAATCCCCGCCTCAACAAGGGGATTGCCAATGAGGATTTCCGCTTTGCCCCCCCGGAGGGAACCGACGTGCTCACTCCGGAGCAGTTTCGCAAGGCTTTTCAATAGGGTCGCACGCAAATTGGCTTTGCTTCGCCTCCCTGACATGTTATAGGATTTCAGGTTGTCCCGCCGGCAGGAGCTTTGGCGGGATGAATGCGGCCTTCTCCCTTTTGTACCGGCGGTCATACTTTGGAAAAAACAAAAGTCTGCCTGATCAGCCTCGGCTGTCCGAAAAACCTGGTCGATTCCGAGATCATGCTCGGTTATCTCGGCAAGGACCGCTATGAAATCGTCATCGACGAAAAACAGGCCGAGATCATCATCGTCAATACCTGCGCCTTCATCAAGGAAGCCAAGGAAGAATCGGTGGAGGCGATCCTCGAAGCGGCCGGCCAGAAGGCCACGGGACGCTGCCGCCTGCTGGCGGTATGCGGCTGTCTTCCCCAGCGCTATGTCGCGGAACTGGCCCGCGAACTTTCCGAGGTCGACCTGTTTTTCGGCACCGGCGAGGTGCCGCGGATCGCGCAACTGCTGGCAGAGGCGGACCAGGGGAAAAAGCCGGTCATCGATGTCGGCGAACCGACTTTTCTATACGACCACGCCACGCCCAGGGCCAAGTCCTCACCCTTCTATTCCGCCTATGTGAAAATATCCGAGGGCTGTATCAACCACTGCTCCTATTGCGTCATTCCCAACCTGCGGGGGACGCTCCGCTCCCGGGAGATCGCTTCGGTGGTGGCCGAGGTGCGCGACCTGGTGGCGGGCGGCGTACGCGAGATCAACCTGATCGCCCAGGATATCACCGCCTTCGGCCTCGACCGGGGGGCGGCACAGCTTCCCGAACTGCTTCGGGAACTGGTGCGTGTCGACGAGTTGCGCTGGCTGCGGCTTCTCTACGCCCATCCCGCGGGGGTCACCGACGAGCTGATCGAGCTTGTCGCCGAAGAAAAAAAGATCTGCAAATATCTGGATATTCCCCTGCAGCACATCGATGACGACATCCTCGCCCGCATGAACCGCAAGGTCGGTTCCGGCCCCATCCGCCAACTGATCGCCTCCTTGCGCCGGCGCATTCCGGAGCTCACCCTGCGCACCTCCTTCATTGTTGGCTTCCCCGGCGAAAGCGACGAGCAGTTCGCAAAGTTGCTCCACTTCGTCCAGGAGGGGTTCTTCGACCGGGTCGGCGTTTTCCGCTACTCCCGCGAGGAGGGGACCCCCGCCGCCGATTTCCCCGAGCAGATAGCCGCCCGCACCAGCAAGATCCGCTTCGACAAGTTGATGAAGGCCCAGAAGCGGGTCTCCTTTCAGAAAAACCGCGCTCTGGTCGGCCGGATCGAACCGGTGCTGATCGAAGGGGTGAGCGAGGAGACCGACCTGCTGTTGCGGGGGCGCAGTATCCGTCAGGCGCCCGATGTGGACGGCCAGGTCTATATCACCGCGGGACACGCCCGTGTCGGCGACATCGTCCCCCTGCGCATCACCGACTCCTCCGACTATGACCTCATCGGAGAAATCGTCGAGGCTTCATGCTGCCTTTCAACCGCCCCACCCTGATTGTCGTTCTAGCCCTGGTGGCGGTCATCTTCGGTCTTCGGCAATGGGGCTCCGCGCCCCCCGAAGAGATCCGCAAGAGCCGCATCCTCATGGATACGGTGGTGGAGATCACCGTTTTCGGTTCCCCTTCCCTCCCGCTTCAGGAAAGCGTCGACGCGGCTTTCAAAGAGATGGAGAGGATCGAGGCGTTGACCAGTTTCTTTGAGGAAAAAAGCGATCTCAGCCGTCTCCGGGGCGACGCCGGATTCGAGGTGTCTCCGGAAACGGCGGCGATCATCACCACCGGGCTGGAGATCGCCGCCGCCAGCGGCGGCGCTTTTGACATGACCCTCGGCCGGTTGAAGAATATCTGGCAGATCGAGGGGGATCAGCCCCGTCTGCCACAGCCGGAGGAGATCCAAGAGGCCCTGTCCGGAAGCGGATTCGGAGCCCTGGTCCTGGAAGGGAGGCGCCTGGTCAGGAGGGCCCCGGAAACCCGTATCGACCTGGGGGGGATCGCCAAGGGCTATGCCATCGATTGCGCCATCGCGGTCCTCAAAAAAGCCGGGATCGAGCATGCCGCGGTCAACGCCGGCGGCGACATCCGCATGCTCGGCGACCGCCGCGGCCAGCCGTGGCGCATCGCCATTCAGCATCCCCGGCAGCCTAACCGCTATCTCGGCAGGCTGCTGGTCCGGGATGTCGCCGTGGTGACCTCCGGGGATTACGAGCGTTTTTTCGAAAAGGACGGCATCCGCTATCATCATCTTTTTGACCCGCGTACCGGCTATCCGGCCACAGCTTCCCAGAGCGTCACCGTGCTCGCCGATAAAGCGGTTTTGGCCGACGCCCTGGCCACGGCGGTCTTCGTCCTCGGCCCCAAGGAAGGAATCGCCCTGCTGGATAAATTCCCCGGCACCGAGGGGATGATCGTCGGTGCCGACGGCACGCCGGTTTACACGCCGGGATTCGGGAAACTGATCGAATGGCATGGAAACTGATCTTTTCCCGCATGACCCTGATGGACGGGGTCATCATCATCGCCCTGCTGGCGGGGATCGTCTCTTCCTTTATCTATATGGGGCAGCGCCGGGAGGGGAGCCGCGTCGTCGTGGAGCGGGAAGGGAAGATCCTCTTCGCGGCTTCTCTCGACCAGGAACGGGAAGTTTCCTTCTCCGGCCCTGTGGGAGAGACGGTTCTGATCGTCCGCCGCGGCGCGGCGTTCATCCGCCGTTCCGACTGCCGCGACAAGGTCTGCGTGCGCATGGGGGAGGTCGCCAAAGTCGGCGACTGGATCGCCTGCGTTCCGAATCGTCTGCTGGTGCGCGTGGAAGGGGACGAAAAGGGCGACAAACGGGAATATGACATCCTCAGCCGCTGAGGCGGTCCAGCTCGAAAAGATCCGCCGGGAGATTTTCCTGGCCCTGTTCATTGCCCTGGCGGTGGCCATCTACACCGTGGAGGCGCTGCTGCCCTCGCCCGTCCTCGGTCTCCGCCTCGGCTTCGCCAACATCCTGGCCCTGGCCGCCCTGTTTCTTTTCGGGGCGCGGGCCGCGTGGACGGTCACCCTGGCGCGCATATTCATCGGCGCGTTGCTGCTGGGGAACCTCTTTTCTCCCGGCTTTCTGCTCTCCCTGGCCGGAGGCACCGCAGCCATGACCCTGATGAGCGCCGCCAAAACCCTCGGCGGGCGTTTCATCAGTCCCATCGGGGTTTCCGTGCTGGGGGCGGTGGGGCATATCGCCGGCCAGATGCTGGTCGCCTCGCTGCTGCTGGTCCGCCATCCGGGCCTGTGGAACCTGGGGCCGGTTTTCATGCTGGTCGCCGTCGCCACCGGCGTGATGAACGGGCTGGCGGCCTCCCTGCTGATCGAAACCCTGCGCGGCCATCCGGTTTTTCACTACGGCAGCGTGGCTAATGCTGACCATCCCTGATCGTGCGGCCTAAAATATTATGACCTTTGCCCGCAAACCTACTTCGGTCGCAGCACCAGCCGATGAATCGGTGCGCATCCTCCCCCTGGGAGGGCTCGGTGAAATCGGCCTCAATATGATGGTTGTCGAATGCCGGGACAAAATCATCCTCATCGACTGCGGCCTGATGTTCCCTGAATCGAACATGATGGGGATCGACTACGCCATTCCTGATGTCATCGCCCTGGCGGATCGCTGCAGCGACATTGTCGGCTTGATCCTGACCCATGGCCACGAGGACCATATCGGCGCCGTTCCCTTCCTTCTGGAGCGCCTCGGCAATCCGCCGATCTTCGCCACGGCGCTGACTCTCGGCCTGCTGCAGGCCAAGCTGGAGGAGCATGAGCTGGAGCCGGCACCGGAAATGCGCCGGATCGATCCCGCCGCGCGGCTGCGCCTGCCGCCCTTCGAAATAGAATTTTTCCGCGCCGCCCATTCCATTGTCGACGGCGTCGGCCTGGCCATCCGCACCCCGGCCGGCCTGGTGGTCCACACCGGGGATTTCAAGCTCGATCCCGCGCCCCTCGATGGACAGGGAACCGACCTGCAACGGCTCGCCCACTTCGGCGATGAGGGAACGCTGCTGCTCCTCTCCGACTCGACCAACGTGGAGAGCCCCGGCCACACTCCGTCGGAGCGCGAGGTGGGCAAAAGGTTCGCGGAGATTTTTCCGCGCTGCCGGGGCTGGATTCTGGTGGCCGCTTTCGCCTCCAACATCCACCGCATTCAGCAGGCCGTCGATGCCGCCCTCGCCAATAAGCGCCGCATCCTGATCACCGGCCGCAGCATGCAGATGGTCTGCCGCGTGGCCCGCGATCTGGGCTATCTGCGCCTTCCCGATCACGCCCTGATCGGCCTCGACGATCTCGGTTCCCTGCCCCGCGACCGGGTCTTTATCATCACCACCGGCAGCCAGGGGGAGTTCCGCAGCGTTCTGTCGCGGGTGGCCCTGGGAGAGCATAAGCAGCTGCAGCTGGAGCAAGGGGACGTGGTGATCCTCTCTTCCAAGTTCATTCCCGGCAACGAGAAAAGCATTCACCACACCATCAACAATCTCTACCGCCGCGGCGCCGAGGTTTATTACCAGACCCTCCATCCGGTTCACGTTTCCGGCCATGCCGCCCGCGATGAGCTCAAGGAGGTCATTTCCCTGGTCCGTCCCCGCTATTTCGTGCCGATCCACGGCGAGTACCGGCACCTGGTTCAGCATGCCCGTCTCGCCCAGGAAGCGGGCATGGAGCCGGAAGACACTCTGGTGATCGAGAACGGGCGGCCGCTCCGGGTTTCCCGGCAGGGCTGCCACGTGGAGGAGGCCGTTCATTCGGGAAGGACCCTGGTGGACGGCAAGGGGGTCGGGGATCTGGGCCTGGATCAGCTGCGCGACCGCCGCCATCTCGCCCATCACGGCATGGTGGTGGTGCAGGTCACCCTGGAACAAGGGGGGAGCAGGATCCTCGGCGGGCCGCAATTTCACACCCGCGGCTTTATTCCCGAGGAGGAAAAGGAGTATTATGATCTGGCCGGCGAGGTGATCCGGGATCTGCTGGCGGAGGGGAATCCCGACTTCCTCGACGATCGGAACCTGCTGCGGGAGGAGATGCGGCGCCGCCTGCAGCGCTTTTTCAACCGCACCCTGCACAAGCGGCCGCTGATTCTGCCGCTGATTCTGGAGCGCTAGGAGCGGCGCCGGCACCGCGGTTTGACAACCGGTGGCCGGTCCCGCATAATCCGGCCGCTCCCCGGCGCCGTCCGCGGAAGCAAATTTCAATGCCATTGAGGATTTCAGGATAGCTTTATCATGTCGCTTTTCCACGCTCTTTTTCTGGGCATACTGCAAGGCCTGACCGAATTTCTGCCGGTTTCCTCCTCGGGCCATCTCGCCATCGCCCAACATTACCTTCCCGGCTTTCAACAGCCGGGAGTCCTTTTCGATGTCATGCTTCATGTCGGCACCATGTTCGCGGTGATTCTCTACTTCCGGCGGGAGATCCTGCTTCTGGCCCTGTCTCCTTTCAGGTCGGGGGCTGAGGCCAGGCTTTATCGCCGGTTGCTGGCGCTGCTCATTCTCGGTTCCGTGCCGACGGCCGTCATCGGCCTGACTTTCAAGGACTTTTTCGTGTCCATGTTCGACCGTATTCCGGCCGTGGCCGCCATGCTGGTGGTCACCGGTTTGCTGCTCTTTCTTTCCGAACGGCTGCGCCGCGACGGCCGCCGCGAGGAGCAGCTGACCTGGTCCGATGCCCTCCTCGTGGGGATCGCCCAGGGGTGCGCGGTGATGCCCGGCATTTCCCGGTCCGGGGCGACCATCTCCACCCTGCTGATCAAGGGCGTGGAAGGCGAGACGGCGGCCCGTTTCTCTTTTCTGCTCGCCTTGCCGGCGGTTTTCGGCGCCGCCCTGCTTTCCCTTCGCGATGTCTCGCTGGTGGCGGCGACGGAGATTCCCGCCTACTGCCTGGGCACGGCGGCGGCTTTCGGTATCGGCTTTTTTTCCATCCATTTCCTGCTCGGCGTCATCCGTCGCCGGCGCTTGACGGGATTTGCCGTCTATTGCTGGCTGGTCGGCGGCGCCTTCCTGGCGGCCGCCGCTCTGTGAACGGGGGTAAAAAAAGAGTCATGGGCAAAGAGGCAAAAACGGAAAAAGGGGGCGGATCCGCCTTTCTGCTCTACCTGCGCAAGGAACTTTCCGCTTTGGTGTGGCTGGCGCTGAGCGCCTTTCTGTTTCTCGTCCTCATCACCTTCGACGGCCGCGACCCGTCCTTCAACAACAACCTCCATCCCGAGCTGATCCGCAACGCGGGCGGGGTGGTCGGCTCCCATCTGGCGGACATCCTCTATCAGGCTTTCGGCTTCACCAGTTTTCTTTTCCCCTGCGCCGCCCTCGTCATCGGTTGGAAGCTGCTCCGCCTGCGGGATGTCGAATTCCGCTTCCACAAGATCTTTTCCCTGGGAGCGCTGATCTTCTCCCTCTGCGGGCTCATTTCGCTGCATTTCCGCGCCGTGCAGATCCGCCATCTCGCTCTTCAGGAGGCCGGCGGCGCTTTCGGCCATCTCCTCGCCTCGCTGCTGGCCAAGTACCTCAACACCGCCGGCGCCTTGCTGGTGCTGGGGCTGCTTTTCCTGGTCTCCTTTCTGGTCACCTTCCGTTTTTCCCTGCTCTGGTTTCTGAAAAAGCTCAAGGAGCGCTGGCAGCTGCGCCGGCAACAGCGCCGGGAGGCGGAGGAACAGGGGCGCCGGGAGGAGGTCCCTTGCGCGGATGAAAAGCCGGCACCTGTCGTCATTGCCGAGGCGCCGATTCTCCCCGCTGAGGCCAAGCCGGAGCCGTTCGCCCCTTCCCGGAAAAAGAAGGCCAGGGTGGAGGAAATCCCCGATCTCACCGAAATCCCCGGGCCGCCGGGGGTCTATCATCCCCCCACGCTGGCGCTGCTGGAGCACGAAGAACCCGACACCCCGCCGCAAAGCCGGGAAACAATGATGGAGAACGCCCGCCTGCTGGAGAAAAAACTGCTCGATTTCGGTGTCGAAGGGAAGGTGGTGGAGGTCAAGCCGGGGCCGGTGGTGACCATGTACGAGTTCCTTCCCGCTCCGGGCATCAAGGTGAACAAGATCGCCGGTCTCCAGGACGATCTGACCATGGCCCTGCGCGCCCTTTCCATCCGCATCGTGGCGCCGATACCGGGGCGCGGGGTGGTCGGTATCGAAATCCCCAACCAGGTCCGTGAGACGGTCTTTCTCAAGGACATTCTCGAGGCCGAGGAATTCCAGAACTGCGACGGCAAGCTGCCGATGGCCCTGGGCAAGGACATCTTCGGGCGCACCCTGGTCGCCGATCTGGCGCAGATGCCTCACCTGCTGGTGGCGGGGGCCACGGGCAGCGGCAAATCAGTGTCCATCAACACCATGATCCTGTCCCTGCTTTACCGGGCGGCGCCGGAGGATGTGCGCCTCATCATGGTCGACCCCAAGCGCCTCGAGCTCTCCATCTATGAAGGGATACCCCATCTGCTGCTGCCGGTGGTCACCGATCCGAAAAAGGCGGGACTGGCCCTCAACTGGGCGCTGCGGGAGATGGAGCGGCGCTACCGGCTGTTGAGCGATAAGCAGGTGCGCAACATCGAAGGCTACAACAAGAAGATTGCCCTCGAACCGCCGGCCGCCGAGAAGACACCCCCGGAGGAAGGGGAAATCTCCATTCCCGCGGCGGATGAGGACGGCCAACTGCCGCTGACGGACCAGGGCGAGGAGAAACTGGAGCATGGCCACCTTCCCTATATCGTCATCATGGTCGACGAACTGGCCGACCTGATGATGGTGGCGGGACGGGAGATCGAGGAGTCGATCACGCGGCTGGCCCAGATGGCCCGCGCCGCCGGCATCCATCTGATCCTGGCCACGCAGCGCCCCAGCGTCGACGTGATCACCGGCCTGATCAAGGCCAATTTCCCCACCCGCATCTCCTTCAAGGTCGTCTCCCGCACCGACTCGCGCACCATTCTGGACATCATGGGGGCCGAATCGCTCCTCGGCAACGGGGACATGCTTTTCCGCCCTCCCGGCAGCAGCATCCTCAAAAGGATTCACGGCGCCTATGTCTCTGAGCGGGAGGTTGAGCGGGTGGTCGCTTTTCTCAAAAAACAGGGAGAGCCGGACTACGACGAATCGATCCTCAACGCCTACGAAAACGGTGACGGTGATGCCCTCAACGGCGACGCCGATTACGACGAGAAGTGGGATGAGGCGCTGGCCCTCGTGGCCCGCACCCGCCAGGCGTCCATCTCCATGCTGCAGCGCCATCTGCGGGTCGGCTACAACCGCGCCGCGCGCATGATCGAGCAGATGGAAAAGGAAGGCATCGTCGGTCCTTCCGACGGCACCAGCAAACCCCGTGAAGTCTTCATCAACCCCATCGAACCGTAAACCGGATCCGGAAACGGGCAACGGCGGTTTTAATACCGATGATGAAAGGGTCCCATGTCCCGAGACGATATGACCAGTGATGGTTCCGTACCGAGCCGCTCGGCCCTGAAGCGGGCCGCCAAGGCGGTGGAGGAGCTGGCGGAGCGGCTCACCGGGCTTTTCTCCGCGCAGCTTTCCCGCCTCTCACCGCCGGAAGATGTCGCCGTCGAGTTGCGGCTGGTCGCCAAAGCCGCCGGACATGGCGCCCGCAAGCGCCAGATCAAGCATCTGGCCGCACTGATGCGGAGCAAACCGGAGTGGACGGCCAAGCTTCAGGAATTCCTCGACGGCAATGACGAGCGCCACCATGAGGAGCAGAAGCGTTTTCAGCAGTTGGAAACCCTCCGCGACCGGCTCTGCGACAAGGAGGCCTGCGCCGCGGCGCTGGCGGAGGTCGGCAGGCTTTATCCCGCCGCCGATCGGCATCTGCTGTCGCGCCTGGCCGCTTCCGTCCATACCAGCCAGGACAAGCGAGCCTTCCGTGAAATCTTCCGTCTGCTCAAAAACGCCTCTTCGCCGCCGGAATCTTCCCAACAATAGAAATATCGCCTTCCGGACCGCTCCTTCCTTCGAGCTCACTTCCTTGTGTTAGAATTAGGGAAGTTTTGCATCTGTTCACCCTAAAAAAATCCAGTCATTCGCGGCCGGTTGCCGGCTGCCGGTCAATGACGGCGAGGAGAAATCATGTGGGAATACACGGAAAAAGTCATGGACCATTTCACCCACCCGCGCAACGTCGGCGAGGTGGAAAATCCCGACGGCATCGGCGAGGTCGGATCCCTTGCCTGCGGCGACGCCCTGCGCCTGACCTTCAAACTCGATGAACAGGGGCGCATCAAAGAGGCCAAGTTCCAGACCTTCGGCTGCGCCAGCGCCATCGCGTCTTCCTCGGTACTGACCGAGATGATCAAAGGGAAAACCCTGGACGAGGCGGCGCGCATCACCAATAAGGATATCGCCGCCTATCTCGGCGGCCTGCCCGAGGAGAAGATGCACTGCTCGGTGATGGGCATGGAGGCACTGGAAGCGGCCATCGCCAATTACCGCGGCGAAAAGGCCGGCAAGCAGGAGTACGAGATCGTCTGCAAGTGCTTCGGCATTACCGACAAGGAGATCGAGCGGGTCGCTCGCGAGAACAAACTGACCACGGTGGCCGAGGTCACCCATTACACCAAGGCCGGCGGCGGCTGCCAGGGGTGTCATCCCAAGATCGAGGCGCTGCTGAAAAAGCTCTGGGAGAAGGAAGCCGCCGAAAAACCCAAGGCCTCACCGGAAGCGCCGAAAAAACTCAGCAATCTGCAGAAAATCCGCCTCATCGAAGAGACCCTGGAGCGCGAGGTCATTCCGCCGATGCGCGCCGACGGCGGTGATCTCGAGCTGGTCGATATCGACGGCAACACGGTCTATGTCGCGCTGCGGGGGACCTGTTCCTTCTGCCCCATGTCCGACGTCACCCTGAAGAAATATGTCGAGGCCAAGCTCAAGGAATTCGTCCACCCCGACATCGTCGTCGAGGAGGTGAAGCCATGAGGATCGTCTATCTGGACAACAACGCCACCACGCGCACGGCTCCCGAAGTGGTCGAGGCGATGCTCCCCTTTTTCAGCGACGCCTACGGCAACCCGTCGAGCATGCACTCCTTCGGCGGGCGGGTCGCCCGTCATGTCCGCGAAGCCAGGGAACGGGTCGCCGCCCTGATCAACGCCGAGCCCTGTGAAATCCTCTTCACCAGTTGCGGCACCGAGAGCGACAACGCCGCCATCATGGGGACGCTTCAATCCTATCCCGACAAGAAGCATTTCATCATGACCCGGGTCGAGCATCCGGCGGTGCTCAACGTCGGCCACTACCTGCGCGCCCGCGGCTACCGGGTCACCGAACTGGGGGTGGACGGGGAAGGGCGGCTCGATCTCGAAGAACTGCGCGACGCCCTCGACGAGGACACCGCTCTGGTCAGCATCATGGCCGCCAACAACGAGACCGGCGTCCTCTTTCCCCTCGACGCGATCGCCGCCCTGGTCAAGGAGCGGGGCATCCCCTTCCACAGCGACGCCGTCCAGGCCGTCGGCAAGATCCCCCTGGACATGAAAAGGACGCCGGTGGATATGCTCTCCCTTTCCGGCCACAAGCTCCATGCGCCCAAGGGGATCGGCGCCCTCTACATCCGCAAGGGGACGCGTTTCACCCCCTTCGTCATCGGCGGCCATCAGGAGTCGGGCAAGCGCGGCGGGACGGAAAACGTCCCCTATATCGTCGCCTTGGGCAAGGCCGCGGAACGGGCCATGAACCACATGGAGGAGGAAAACGGCCGGGTCAAAGCGCTCCGCGACCGCCTGGAACGGGAACTTTTGACCAGGATCCCCAACGCCATCCGCAACGGCGCAGAAAAAGAGCGGCTACCCAACACCACCAGCATCAGCTTCGAATACGTGGAAGGAGAATCGATCCTGCTGATGATGGATGCCGTCGGCATATGCGCCTCCTCCGGGTCGGCCTGCACCTCCGGTTCCCTGGAGCCGTCCCATGTGCTGCGCGCCATGGGCGTTCCCTTCACCGCCGCCCACGGCTCGATCCGTTTCAGCCTCAGCATCTACAACAGCGACGCGGATGTGGACCACGTCATCGAGCACCTGCCGCCGGTCATTCAGCGCATCCGCGACATCTCGCCCTTCTGGAAGGATTATCAGGCCGGCAAACCCCTCTCGGCGATGCTGGCGGGAGAACAGGGGCAACACCACCATTGAACAAGGGGGTCTGGTCGCCTTTCCCAAAGGGCCGGTTTCCGCAGCCACCGCCGACACCAAAAAAGCCGCCGTTCCCATCGGGGACAGCGGCTTTCAAATCGATTGCGGGTGCGGCCTACTTCAACAGCGCCCGCATCAGGGTCTCGGTGTCGGGAAACCCGCTTTCCCTGAGTTTCTCCGCCTTCTGGAAAGCGCGCAGGGCCTGCTGGCTCTGGCCGCCGAAAAAACCATCCGCCTTTCCTTTGAGGTAGCGCTTTTCAATCAGCTTTTCCTGCAGGGCCATCAAGGTAGCCTGGCGGAAATTTCCTTTCTGGTCGCCGACTTTCAATTCGACCAGGGGCGATTCGGCGGCGATTTTGGCCTTGGCCAGAACCGCGATGACCTGCGCCGAGACGGTTTCGACCAGAGCGTCGGGGTTCTGGCGGCACTGGCCTACGACCACCGCCAGCAAATGGGCGCTGTCAGTCAGGGGAACGATGTCGTAGGTTTCCTTTTCGACCCTATTGACGTAACTCAGGTATCCGTTCAGCCAACTGGCATAGAGAAGTACGGCATCGCGGCGCACGTTGGCATCCTTGGAGTCGATGGCCGCCGCCAGTTGCCGGCATGGGGTGGAGCCGGCGCCGCGCACGGCGTACTTTCCTTCCCCGTCGGCGGCCTGTGACGCCATGGGGTTGAAGGTACAAACCAATGTCAGGACGGCGGCTGCCAAAAGACGCTTCATCATCATTTCCTCCCTCTGGTTTTGATCGATAAGAACCGGAAAGGATTCACCAACTTTTGCGCCGCTGAATCCTTTCCGACGGCTGCTGTGGCTGATAAAGATTGAACTTTTTTGAAAACATTTGCAAGAGCATTGCTTCTGCCGGGTGCCCATCGGGGCAACGGATGGAAATATGGGGACAGGGCCGAAGCCCTGTCCCCATGGAGGTGTTTGCCGCAGGCGGCGGCCGCAGCCGCCGCCCGTGCCGCTGGGTTACAGGCCGGAACTTCTGGTGCTGATGGAACTGACCGAGGCGTTGCCGGTGGCGGTGGCGCCGATCCGGTTGCCGCTGGTCCTGAAGGAACCGACGCCCGTGGTGGACAGGCTGATTGAGGCGCCGCTGATGCTGCTGCTGACGGAGGCGCCGATGTTGTTCTGGAAGCCGTTGAAGGCGACATCCGCCGTGGCGGTTCCGGGAGTGCTGAGGGTAATGCGGTTGATGGCACTGTTGCCGGTGGCGTCGGCGAGGATGGCGTTGTTGAGAACGCTGGCGGAGCCGCTGGTCGAGTTGTTGGCGAGAGCGATTGCCGCTCCGTTTACGCTGGTTGAGACATCACCCAGATTGTTCTGATGGTTGAGAGCCACGTAATCGGCGGTGGCGGTCAGGGCGCCGGTGCTGCCGCCGGTGGCGGCGGCCAGGGTGCCGCCTGTGATGTCCATGCTGTTGATGGCCAGGTTGGCGGTGCCGCTGGCCTGGACGGTGTTGTTGCCGACCGAACTGGCGCCGGTGACCGAGCCCGCGGTCAGGCCGACGCCGACCCCGGTGATACTGGAACCGACAGGCCCGGCGTTGATTTGGGAATTGACCAGGGAGGCCGAGGCGTTCAGGGTGGTGCCGGCGTTGAGGGCCAGGCTGTTCTGGGCTGCCTGCCCCCTGGACTGGGCGAGGACGGTGTTATTGTTCACGCCGGCGGTGCCGTTGAGGGTGCCCAGGCTGGTTAAGACAGCGACATTGTTGACCGTCGCGGTGACCGGCGCCGATCCCGACTGGGTGTTCTGCAGGGCCAGCCCGGCCGTTGCCGCGCTGATCGGGACGCCAATGGAGGTGGTCGTCTCGGAACCCATGTTGAGGATTTGGGTGCCCGCCGAGGCGTTCAGGCTGTTGACGGCCAGGTTGGCGGTGGCCGCGGCCTGAACCGTGTTGCCGTCCAGTTTGGCGGTTCCCTGGAAATCTCCACTCGAATAGAGGAAGAAACCGGAAGTTCCATTCGGGGAGCCGGTGACCGAAGCGGTCACCGCTGCGGAACCGCCGGCCTGCACGCTGCCGAGGGCCGTGCTGCCGCCGTCGATCTGGGTCAGGGAGGCGATTTTCAGGCTGTTGTCCGCTTCCAGGCCGCGGGCCTGGGCGGCCATCAGGTTGTTGCTGACACCGACGTTGCCGGTAACGTTGGCAAAAGAAGCAGAAACCGCCAGATTGCCGTCAGTGTCGTTCATCCGAGCGTCCACAGAGCCACTGCGGGTCTGTACATTGAGCAGGCTGTTGTGGCTTTCGTCACCGGAAACCGCCGCGGGAGAAACTATTGAAGTGGTTGTCAGTGAGCTGTTGGCACCAGCCGGGCTGCCGCTGATGGTCATCCCCGATACGTCCAGGGCGTTGCTGACGGTGCCGCCGGTGGCCACGGCCGCGATCCGGTTGCGGTCCACTGAAGCGGTGCCGGAGAGGTCGCCGGAAGCACCCGCCCAAACGTCGGCGTATAATACCGTGGCGCTGGTCGCTCCGGTCACTTCCTGGTAGCTCAGCACGCCGGAGCGGATATCGTCCAGAGCCGTTCCCGCCGCGGTCACCAGAGTGTTGCTGGCGGAAAGGTTGGTGGCCAGGCTGCGGATGCTGTTGTCGCTGACGCTCAGGGCGCTGTTGCCGAAAACACTCCCGTCTGCCAACTCAAGGTTGATCTCGATGTACTCACCGCCGATGGAAGCAGTGACATCAGCGAAAGAGTTTTGCCGGCTGGACAACCCGTAGGTGCCGTCAAACCGGTTTTCCATTGTGCCGACACTGGGATCCGGCTTTTGCTGCGCCAGCGGTTGCGCCACGATACTCGTCCCCGCGCCCGGATCGACATAGTTGGTCAGGGTGCCGCCGGTGGCCACGGCCTGGATGCTGTTGCGGTCGGCCGTCAGGTTGGAGGCGGACAGATCACCATATTCAAGATAGGTTCCGATCCAGACCCAGGCATCGACGGTTGCTGAAGAAGAGCCGGTCAGGTTCTGGGAGGCGCTCAGCAGGGCCGGCGCGTCGGCCATGGAAGTGTCGGCCAGTTGCATGAGGGTGTTGGTGGCCGAAGCCATGGTCGAGGCGGCCTGGACCCGGTTGTCGTCGACGTGGATCGTCGAATTCGAGACATTGTCATAAACGGAAGCGCCCATCCCTGCGGAGTCTAGAATCCTTGCGTTCAGGTCACCCGTCACGGTCTGCGCGCTGCTCAGCAAGGAGAAGCCGCGAAGATCGGTGGCGGCGGTGGCGGCGGTGATCTGCCCCATGGGATCGCTGCCCGCCATCGTTCCGGCCGTCGCCTCCAGGGTGTTGGTGAGCGTGCCGCCCATGGCCGACGCGATCACGCGGTTGCCGTCTGCCGTGACGGTAGAGCCGTCGATACCTTCATAGGCATAGGCCATGATCCATCCGTCGGAGATCTCAGCATAAGCGCTGCCGGAGACCGCCTGGGCCGCGGCCAGCAGGGCCGGGGCATCGACCATGGCGGTTTCCGCCGCCTGGGTCAGGGAGTTGCCGGCGGACGCCTGGGTCGCCGAAGCCTGAACCAGATTATCGTCCACATGAACCGTCGAGTAGTCATAATCATCGGCATACACGCCCAAGTCAGCAAAACGAATCGTCGCGCTGATGTCTCCGATTATGGACTGGTCGCTGCCGATGGCGGAAAAGCCGTCCATATCCTGGGCCAACGGCACGGCAACGATGCCGCCTGCGGGCAGATTGACCATCGTCCCGGCGATCGAACCGGCCGCCACCTCTAGGGTGTTGGCGGCGGTCAGGCCGGTGGCGGTGGCGGTCACCCGGTTGTCGGAAAGATCCGCCTTGGAGTCGTTGATCGGGTAATCGACGTGGATGTTGAGCCAGGCGCCATCGACGGAGGCCGTGGCGTCCGCCAAGGAAGCCTGATAGCTGGCGATGAGGGACGACGAGTTGAGGAAGGTTTCGGCACTGTTGTTCAGGGTATTGTCGCTGTTGGCCACCGTGGCCGTGGCGGCGATGCTGTTGCCGGTCAGGTAGGCTGAGCTGTTTCCCTGCAGTTCATCCCAAACATTAATGATCATGTGTGGGCTATTAA
>JAAYDE010000129.1 GCA_012729375.1 Deltaproteobacteria bacterium
AGCTGGGGGGTAAGCAGGGTCTTTTCTTTCATCCGCAGGGTGAAATGGACCAGGGAATATTCCGCTTGCCCCAAGGGGGGGTGGGTCACAGCCATGCGTCCTCCGCAAAAAGAAACGGGAGCGGCCCCATCGAACCGCTCCCGCAGCCTGGTCCTTTTTTACCCCATCGCCGTCACTCTTTCAAGGATTTGAGATACTCGCGATTAAGTTTGGCGATGAACTTGACGCTGATCCCCTTGGGGCAGGCGGCTTCGCACTCGTAGTGGTTGCTGCAGTTGCCGAAGCCCTGGTCGAGCATGGTCTCGGTCATGACGCAGACCCTCTGGGCCGCCTCGACCTTGCCCTGGGGGAGCTGGGCGAGGCTCGCCACCTTGGCGCCGACAAAGAGCATGGCCGAGCCGTTGGGACAGGCGGCGACGCAGGCGCCGCAGCCGATGCACTCGGCGGCGTCCATGCTGTATTCGGCGTCGTGGCGGGGGACGAGGATGGTGTTGGCGTCCTGGGGCTCGCCGGTGGCCACCGAGACATAGCCGCCCGCCTGGATCACGGTGTCGAGGGCCTGGCGGTCCACCACCAGGTCCTTGATGACGGGAAAGGCCCGGGCCCGGAACGGCTCGATGTAGATGCTGTCGCCGTCCTTGAAATGGCGCATGTGGAGCTGGCAGACCGTGGTCCGCTTCTGCTCGCCGTGGGGGACGCCGTTGACGGTCAGCGAGCAGGCGCCGCAGATCCCTTCGCGGCAGTCGTGGTCGAAGGCGATCGGCTCCGCCCCCTTCAGGATCAGGTCCTGGTTGACCACATCGAGCATCTCCAGAAACGACATGTCGGCATCGACATCCCGGGCCTCGTACTTCTCCATCCGCCCCTTTTCCTTGGCGTTCTTCTGCCGCCAGACAAAGAGTGTCAGATTCATTATTTATAGCTCCTCACCGCGA
The DNA here is from genome assembly GCA_012729375.1 of Deltaproteobacteria bacterium. Lineage (GTDB taxonomy): Bacteria > Desulfobacterota > Desulfuromonadia > Desulfuromonadales > JAAYDE01 > JAAYDE01. The sequence continues at coordinate 936 of JAAYDE010000129.1, forward strand.
GTTGGACATTTTCAAAGGTCAGCGGCTCCCGGTGCATCTCCGGGGGATTGTCTTTGCCTTTGTATTCCCAGGCCGCCACATGGCTGAACTGGTCGTCGCGGCGCCGCGCCTCGCCTTCCGCGGTCTGGTGTTCGATCCGGAAATGGCCGCCGCAGGACTCGTCGCGGTTCAGCGCATCCAGCGCCAGCAGTTCGCCGAATTCGAGCAGGTCGGCCACCCGCAGCGCCTTTTCCAGCTCCTGGTTGAGATCGGCGGCCTGGCCCGGCACCTTGACGTTCTCCCAGAACTCGGCGCGCAATTTGGGGATCGCGGCCAAGGCCCGCTTCAGGCTCTCTTCGCTGCGCGCCATGCCGACATCCTCCCACATGATGTGGCCGAGTTCGCGGTGAAACTCGTCCACGGTCCGGCGGCCCTTGGTGGAGAGCATTTTGGTGATCTTGAGCCGGGCTCCGGAAAGGGCGGCCTTGAACTCGTCGGCGTCCTTGGCGGCGGCGTTGGGGGTGGTCCGGGCCAGATAGTTGCCGATGGTGTTGGGCAGCACGAAATAGCCGTCGGCCAGCCCCTGCATCAGGGCGCTGGCGCCGAGCCGGTTGGCGCCGTGGTCGGAGAAGTTGGCCTCGCCGATCACGAACAGGCCGGGGAGGTTGCTCTGCAGATCGTAGTCGACCCAGAGCCCGCCCATGGTGTAGTGCGGAGCGGGATAGATGCGCATCGGCGCGGCGTAGCCGTCTTCGCCGGTGATGCGCTCGTACATCTCGAAGAGATTGCCGTAGCGGGCCTCGA
>JAAYDE010000018.1 GCA_012729375.1 Deltaproteobacteria bacterium
GATCTGTTCGTGGAGCTCTCTCCCGGCCACCGGATGCATGGCGCCCTGGCCCTGGCCAAGGAGCTGAAACTGCCGCCGGCTGCCACCAGCCACGCTCTGTTCCTGACCGACGAGGACCGGGAGCTGCACCGGCTGATCCGGGCCATTGCCCTCAACACCCGGCTGTCGCGCCTTGCTGTTGAACAGACCGTCCGGCCCGACGACCGGCTGCTGTCCCCCCAGCGGATGGCCGATTTTTTTCCCCACTGTCCGGAGGCCATGGAAAACACGGCCCGCATCGCCGAACGCTGCCGGAACGACTGGGACTTCTCAACGACGATCTTCCCCGCCTTCCGCGGCTTGGGCGGCAAAGAGGCCTTCGTCGAGCTGGAGCGCCGCGCCCGCCAGGGGATCCCGTGGCGTTACGGCCAAACCAACCAGGTCATCGAGGAGCGGCTGCACAAGGAGCTCGCCATCATCGACGCCAAGGGCTTCGCCCACTACTTCCTGGTGGTAGAGGAGATCGCCCGCCAGTCGGAGCGCACCTGCGGCCGGGGGAGCGCGGCCGCCTCCCTGGTCGCCTACCTGCTCGGCATCACCCACGTCGATCCGATCCGCCACAACCTCTTTTTCGAGCGCTTCCTCAATCCGGGCCGGCTCGACCCGCCGGACATCGACATCGACTTCCCCTGGGACGAGCGCGATGCGATCCTCGACTTCGTCTTCGCCCGTTACGGCGCCCGGCGCTGCGCCATGGTCGCCAACCAGATCGGCTTTCAGGGGCGCTCGGCCCTGCGCGAGACGGCCAAGGTGTTCGGCATCCCGGAGGTGGAGATCAAGGCCATGACGGAGCGCATCTCCGGCGCCTGGGGGGCGGAACGCCTCGGGGAGAGCCTGGAGAGCCACCCGCTCTTTGCCGGGGAAAAACTGAGCGACGACTGGCGGCGGATTCTGAACCTGGCGCGGCGCCTCAACGGCCAGCTGCGCCATCTGGGCCTGCACTGCGGCGGCGTCGTGGTGGTGCCGGACGAGATCCGGGCCTTTGTCCCGGTGGAGGTTTCCGCCAAGGGGCTGCCGGTGATCCAGTGGGAAAAGGACCAGGCCGAGGCCGCCGGCCTAGTCAAGATCGACATCCTCGGCAACCGCTCGCTGGCCGTGATCCGCGACGCCCTGCACGCGGTGGAGAAAAAAACCGGAACACGCATCGACTACGCCGCGTGGCAGCCGCTGGAGGACGAGGCGACCCGGGAGCTGCTTTGCTCCGGCGAGACCATGGGCTGCTTCTACATCGAATCCCCCGCCACCCGCCAGCTGCTGAAAAAGATGTGGGTCGGCAACCCGCGCGGCGCGGCGTGCGACCTCTTCGAGCATCTGGTGATGGCCTCCTCCATCATCCGCCCGGCGGCCAACGCCTTCATCCGCGAGTTCGTGGCGCGGATGCGCGGCAAGGCCTGGCAGCCGCTCCATCCGCTGCTTGAGGAGGTGCTGGACGAGTCCTACGGCATCGCCGTCTACCAGGAGCAGATCACCCGGATGGCAATGGCCCTGGCCGGTTTTTCCGCCTTCGAGGGGGACCTGTTGCGCAAGATCATCAGCAAGAAGCACAAGGGGAAAAAGCTCGCCGACTGCCGCCAGCAGTTCTTCGCGGGCGGGGAGCGAAACGGCATCCCGCGCCAGACGCTGGAGCGGATCTGGGAGCAGATCCTCTCCTTTGCCGGCTATTCCTTCTGCAAGCCGCACTCGGCCTCCTACGCCCTGGTGAGCTGCAAGTCGGCCTTTCTCAAGGCCCATTATCCGGCCGAGTTCATGGCCGCGGTGATCTCCAACCAGGGGGGCTTCTACTCGCCGCTGGCCTACCTCTCCGAGGCGCGCCGCATGGGGATCCAGGTGCTGCCGCCGGACATCAACGAAAGCGGCCTCCCCTACGCCGGCGCGGGAAAAGAGCTACGGGTCGGGCTGATGCAGATCCAGGGGCTGAACGGGGAGGCGGCCGAGCGGCTGCTGCGGGAGCGCAAGGAAGGAGGGATGTACCGGAGCTTCGGCGAGTTTCTGAAAAGGGTGAAGATCGATGCCGCGGATACGGGCCTGCTGGTCAAGGCGGGCTGCTTCGACGCCCTGGCGGGGATCAAACAGCGGCCGGCCCTGCTCTGGGAGAGTCTCGCCTTCCAGACAGGGAAAAAGGAGGGCGGCAGCGGTTCCCTGTTCGAGGAGACGCATCCGCTCCTGCCGCGGCCGGCCCCCTACGACGGCCCGACCGTGCTGCGCCAGGAGCTGGAGACTTTGGGCCTGCTGCTCTCCTGTCACCCCCTCTCCCTCCACCGGCGCCAGGCCGCGCGGCTCCATCCGGTGCCGGCCAGAGAGCTGGGGCGCTGGATCGGGCGCCACGTCACGGCCATCGGCTGGTGGGTCACCGGCAAGACCGTCCAGGACAGGAACGGCCGCCCCATGGAGTTCGTCTCCTTCGAGGACACCACCGCGATCTTCGACGTCACCTTCTTCCCTGACGCCTACGCCCGCTTCTGCCGCAAGCTCTCCCGGCTGCGGCCCTATGTCCTCAAAGGCAAGGTCGAGGAGGAGTTCGGCGTCGCCACCCTCAACGCCGAGTGGGCGGGGTTTGTGGGGGAAGAGGTGATGATGAGGTGATTTCTTTGTATTGGCGGTTTGGAGAATTTTCGCCCGATTTCAGCCGCGCCTTTCCCTTTCTCGCTTTTCTATCCACCGCTATTGTCCACCCAGCGGGTGTGGCAGAGCTCAACACTTTTTTCAATCTGGTCCGCCGAAACGAGGAGGGATATCCTGAAGGCGGTCGTGGCCATACCGAGAACTGTTATCCGGTTGTCCCCCAGCAAACCCAGCGTCTCCAAAAGTGTCAGGTTGTTGCGGTTCAACCCCTCGCCGATCAGCGACAGAGCCGCCAGGTTCGTGTCGAAAACAATCTTTTCCTTCAGGTCGTTCAGCAAAACGGATTTGATCCGCTCCCAGCCATAGATGTCTTTGGTGGAGACGATGAACGATGCGCTCGTTTGCTCACCGGCGGCGGTCGTATCGATAAAATTGACCTCCTTGATGGAGATCTGGTTTTTTTCCAGGTAATCCACGGTGTTTTTGAAACATCCATGGATGTCGGCCGCCTGCAGGCGCACACGCTCGACCTGCTTTTCGCTGACCACCGCCTGGACGCCGACTACCGCGCCAGGAGAAAGCTGGCGGACAATGGTTTCACGGCCGGGGGAAAAGGTGGCGCGGGCGTAGATGGCGATATTTTTTTCTTTGGCGAACTGGACGGCGGAGGCATGGAGAACCTTGGCGCCCGCCGTGCTCATCTCCTGCATGACGGGAAAGGAAACTTCGGGCAGGTGCCGGGCATCGGCCACCACGGCGGGGTCAGCGGAGTAAACCCCGTCCACATCCGAGTAGATCTCACAACGATCGGCATTCAAGGCCGCCGCCAAGGCCACCGCCGTGGTGTCGGAGCCGCCGCGGCCAAGGGTGGTGATATCCCTTTTATAGCTGACTCCCTGGAAGCCGCCGATAATGACGACCTTGCCGTTCGCCATTTCATCCTGAACCCGGAACGGCCTGACCTCGATGACCTGGGCATCGTTGTGGCGGTCATTGGTGATGATGCCGGCCTGGGATCCGGTCAGGGATACGGCGTCGATCCCCTGCTCGTGGAGGGCCATACAGAGCATGGCCATGGTAATGCGTTCTCCCGTGGAGAGCAGCATGTCCATTTCCCGGCGCGGCGGCAGGGACGAGATTTCCCGGCTCATGGCCACCAGCTGATCCGTCGTTTTTCCCATTGCCGAAACCACGACGGCAATATCGGCACCACTGCGCTTGAGATCCGCTATCCCTCTGGCGATTTTCCGCAACCGCCCCACGTCTGCCACACTGCTGCCACCGTATTTCTGAACAATGCACGTCATGGAATCACCCCCGAAGGAAAAATGGACGCCCTTGCAGAAAAAGGTCCGTCCTTGAATTTTTCAGAGTCTATGTGACGTCTGGTGAGGGATCAATGCCAACTCCTCCTTCATCGCGGCTCCTGATTCTTCTTTTCATTGAATCCTTATTATAATCTGCATTGATCGGCACGTCATCCCACCGCTTCATTTGAGCTTTTCTTCAAGAAGCTGCCGAAAACGCCGCCAGGACTTACCGTCGGCCGCTTCCTGATAACGTTTCTCGCCGAAGACCGTAAAAGCATGATGGGCGCCGCCATAGGTGATCATCTCATAAGCCACACCTGCCGCTTCCAGTTCCTTGGCCAGGGCGACGAATTCATCCAGGGTGATGGCCGTATCGGCGGAGCCGTGAAGGACAAGAATCTCCCCTTTGGCTTGTGAATAGTTCTGTCCTTCAGGGGTTTTCAGGCCGCCATGAAATGATACGAATCCTTTGAGATCGACACCGGACCGGGCCCATTCCAGCACGGCGGCCCCGCCGAAGCAATAACCGGCGGCCACGGCATTCCCGGCGTCGGCGCCCTGGGCTTTGGCGGCGGCCAAGGCGCCGTTCATCAGTCGGCGCATTTTTTCCCGGTCTTGGTAAAGTTCCCCCGTATGCTGACGTTTGTCCGTCACCTCGGTGGGCCTAATGCCCGCGCCGAAGAGGTCGGCGGCGAAAACCGTATAACCGAGTTCGGCAAGCATTCCGGCCCGCTTGATTTCGTAGCCGGTAAGGCCGTCCCAGTCATGGATGAGGATGACAAGTGGGGCTTTTTCGGCGGCAGCGACGTAATAGCCCTCGTAGGATCGGCCATCGACCTGATAAGTCACCATTTTTCCCGCAGCCAGGGAAAAACCGGCGGTTGCCAACAAAAGCGACAGAGATAGAAGGAAGCGATACATGGCAAAAGCTCCTTTCCCAAAGATTGCCTGCTGTTTCCGATAAGCCGCGAAAATTTCCCCGCGGAAACCATATTAACGAAACTATAGCAGGTAGGGATCCATCTGCCCGGACGGGACAAGGCTGAAAAAAAACGGGGCGGGAAATTTTCAGATTTTTGGTGAATTCAACTCACCCGGTTCAATTTGCTTTTTGTTTTTTCAGTTCTTCGCCATTGACCAGATTGCCGGGCCTGTTCCCGGAAAAAACGGCGGCGGCTTGTTCCATCAGAATGCTTGAGATGTTGGCCACCGATTCCGCCGTCGACCCGCCGATATGCGGCGTCAAAACAACGTTATCCAAAAACGCCAAACGGCTGCCGTTTTCCAGCGGCTCATTGCTGAAGACATCCAGTCCCGCGGCGGAAAGCTCCCGCCGCTCCAGCATATCGGCCAGAGCCTCTTCGTCGACAATCCCTCCCCGGGAAGTGACGATTAAAACGGCGGAGGCTTTCATCAGCCGCAATCTCTCGCCGTTCAGCAAATTACGGGTCGCCGCCGTGAGAGGTGCATGGACGGAGACGATGTCGGCCTCCGCCAGAAGTGAATCCAGTCGCGGGCATCGACAGGCTGCCGCTTCCACAGGGGGGGCACCTGATAGATTCGGGTCATAAAAGCAAACCTTCATGCCAAAGCCGGCGCCGATCGCCGCAACCCTCCTGCCGATATCTCCAAGACCGATAATTCCCAGAAGCTTGTTCCGCAGTTCGGTGCCGGTGAACGTCTCAGGCAACTCGCCGCTGTCACCGCTTTGCCAATTTTGCTCGCGGATATAACGATGGGCGTCAGCGGTTCGGCGGACGCAATTCAGCATCAGACTGAAGGTCAATTCGGCCACGGCATTGGCGTTGGCCCCTTTCGTGTTGGCGACGGGAATCCCCAAGCGGGCGGCGGCCTCGAGATCGACATGGTTGGTGCCTGTGCCGTAGACCAGAACCGCTTTGAGATTTCGTCCCTTTTTGAGAACTTCTTCGTCGATCCGGGCGTACTCGGCAATCACCAGTTCGGCATCGCAAACTTCGCTCAAAAGACATTCCCGATCTTCAAGAGTCAATTGCACCACATTCCCCAGGGAATGAAAATTTTTCCGGACATAGGGCTGTAGGTTGAATGCGTCGGCAAAAATGATTTTTGGTTTCATGGCTTCTGATGACGCCTGTTGATAAAAAGTTCCTCTCCATCCGGGAAAGAGCGGCCGACCTGAAGATGTCCGGCTATTTCTTGTCCCCCGGCAGGACAATCATCAGTTTCAGATCGTTGACATTTGTCCCGGTGGCTCCGGTCAGTATGGCATCGCCAAGTCTTTTGAGAGCGGTGGAAGCATCATGGCTGTTCAGGCAAGCAAAAAGGTCAATGCCCAGTTCCCGCGCCCGGCCGACGGAGAAATTATCGCCGATGCCTCCGGCGAAGTCGGTCGGGCCGTCCGAGCCGTCGGAATCGAGCCCGATGACAACCACCTCGCCGACCTGGTCCAGCCACAGGGCGGCACCAAGGGAAAACTCCTGATTCGGCCCCCCCTGCCCGGCTTCGCCGGCGATTTTCACCGTTGTTTCACCGCCGCCGATCAGCACGCAGGGCGCCCGCAGGGGCCGGCCTTTCATGAGGATCTCTTTGGCGATGGCGGCGAACATCCCGCCGACTTCTCGGCTTTCCCCTTCCAGCATGGTGGAGAGAACCATTGTTTCCAGCCCCATTTCGCGGGCCTTTTCTGCCGCGCCATCGCAGGCCGCTGTTCCTTCGACAATGATGAAATTGTCGATCCGGTGACCGGCGAGATCTTTTTCCTTGGGGGTTTCCATGGCCGGATCGGCCGTTTTCAGATAGCGGCTGACCGATGCGGGAACCTTGTCCCAGAGCTGGTATTTGGTCAGCGTCCGGCGGGCGTCTTCAAAACTGGAGGTATCGGGAACGGTAGGGCAGGTGATGTAATCGAGAGGATCCCCGATCACATCGGAGACGGTCAGATTGATGAGATGCGCCTGAGGATGAACCGCCTTGGCCAGCCACCCTCCCTTCACCCGGCTCAGATGTTTGCGCACGGCGTTGATTTCAATGATGTTGGCGCCACAGGTCAGAAGCATCTGGTTGACCAGTTTTTTTTCCGCCAGACTGATGCCCTCCACGGGATAAGGCATCAGGGCCGAACTGCCTCCCGTGACACAGGCAAAAACGAGATCTCCGGGCCGGGTCTGCCTGGCCAGGGCAAGTGCTTCCCGAGCCGCCTCAAATCCGGCCTCATCCGGAATCGGATGGCTGGAAAGGAAAAACCGCGAATGGGCAAGCACCCCTTTCTGTCCGTATTTACAGATGATCACACCATCGGAAATCCGCTGACCCAGCAATTCTTCCAGGGCCTTGGCAATCGGGAAAGTCGCCTTGCCGGCGCCCAAAAGGAATATCCTTCCCTGCTTCACAAGATCGAAAGAGAGATCACCAACCTCGAGACGATCTCCCTTGAGCCGGACAAGCTCCTTGACCGCCCGGTAAGGATCGGCTTTGGCCAGGGCGTGGTTGACAATATCCAGCCCAATCCGGCGCAGTCCAATGTTGCCGTGTGACAGAAGTTCGTCCAGATTCTGAATGTAATTCACCTGGGCCTCCTCGGATCCGGCTGGCAAAACAGGGTGACGGTCGGCTGAACGCCTGAGCCGTCACCCTGTGTCGGGTCGGCTAAAGCAAAATCAGGATTCAGATGGTCGATAAGCCGGTCTGACGGTTTCCACCATCCCCTGGGCCGCAAAATCTAAAAAGCCGCCCGGAAGTCCCTTCCACCATAGCGGGCCTGCGAACCGAGCTCCGCCTCGATCTGAAAAAGACGGTTGTATTTCGACGTCCTTTCGCCGCGCACGCCGGCCCCGGTCTTGATCTGTCCGGCATTGAGGCCAACCACGAGGTCGGCAATGATCGGATCCTCGGTTTCACCGGATCGTTCCGATACCATGATGCCGAACCCCTGCCGGTAAGACAGTTCCGCCGCATCCAGAGCTTCCGACAGGGTTCCGATCTGATTGAATTTCCACAGCAACGCGTTGCCGGCCCCCAGGGGCGCCCTGGCCCGCACGCGGTCGGGATTCGTGCACAGAAAATCATCGCCGATGATTTGAATCCCCAATTCTTTCGTGGCCCGCACAAAACCTTCAATGTCGTCCTCGGCAAAAGGATCCTCAATGGTCTTGATTGGGTATTTTTTTATAAGATTTTTATAATAATCCAGCAGCTCGGCCGTGGTCAGTTCCGTGCCTTCCAGGGTGTATTTCTGGGTTTCGGGATTGAAAAAATGGGTTGCCGCGCAATCAAGGCCGTAAACAATCTCCTTTTCATAGCCGGCGCGCCCGACCGCCTCGACGAGAAAATCCATCGCTTCATCAACCTTGACGATCGGGGTTGCAAAGCCGCCTTCGTCACCGACGTTGGCCGCGATCTTCCCATATTTCTTGATGACGATTTCCCGAAGTTCGTTATTGACCGCATTCCCCATGGCCATAGCCTCCGAAAAAGTCTCGGCGCCGATGGGGAAAATGCGGAACTCCTGAAAATCAAGATCGTTGGATGTCAATTTGCCGCCGTTGAGAAGATTGAGAAGCGGCACCGGCAGAATATGGGCATTGCAATTGACATATCGGTAAAGGGGAAGATGAACGGCGTTGGCGGCGGCACGAGCCGCAGCCAGCGAGACGCCGATCAAAGCATTGGCCCCCAAAGTGGATTTATCCTTGCTGCCGTCAATCACCCGCAGTTTCTCATCAATTTTGCGCTGATCGGTGACATCCATGCCGAGAATGGCCGGGCCGAGGGCCTCACAGACATTCCGGACCGCCTTCCTGACGCCCAAACCCGCGTAGCGCTTTTCTCCGTCACGAAGTTCCTTGGCCTCATTCGCTCCGGTGGATCGGCCGGCAGGGACATCCGCCCTTCCCAGAATTTCATTGTTAACCCAGACATCCACCTGCACTGTCGGGTTCCACCGGCAATCCAGAATCTCTCTGGCGGTTACGTTGGTAATCTTGAACTTTGACATGGCTCGGTTGCTCCTTTCAAATTTTGATTAACGGATCCGCAGACTATTTCAAAACAGTTAATGCCCTTTGTGGTTGAGGAAAAAACAGAATCGAAGGTTTTGGTTTCCGAACCATTTCCATGGCTCGCTGCAAGGCCTCCTGCGGAGTCGGCGCTGCAGTCAGGAACATTTTTCCCAGCACGGCTGAATCCACGCTGGGCGCCGCCACGATAACATGGATTTCCTTCTGTAAAATCTTGGCCAAAAGGAGGGCATGGTCCATCTGGATTTTATAGTTTGTCCGCAGATGGCCGACGACGTCTTCTGTGGTCCTTGCCCCCGCGAAGGGAACAAGCATATCCTTGGTTCCCAATCCATCCCGGCATGAACTGTAAAGGACCAAGGCTCCGCCGGCCGCCATCACCGGCGCCAGCGCGATAAGAGGTTTTATGGACTGGTAGAAATCGATGTTCAAGGGCCAGCCGGGAGTGGTCACCACCACATCGGGCGGCTCCTTCAGGCTGACCTGGCAGAAGGTTCGCATGAACCGGACGGCCGCCTGATGGGCGTCTTGCAGAGCTCCGGTAAAGATCCCGATGGGTTCCCCGGCCTGATTCAGAACCAGGTTGACCGTAAACTGGACCCCCAGCATTTCCGCCGCCTCAACCATGTCAAGATGAATCGGGTTCCTCTCCAGTTGCCCCGGACAGGCGTGGGAGGATAGGAGCATTTCCGGGCGATGATTGAACTGAATAGCTCTTTCACTGGCAACCCCGGGGAGAATCGATTTTCTGCCGCCCGAAAAACCGGCAAATTCATGGGGCTCAACCTTGCCGATGATGATCCTCAGATCGGCTTCGAAAACCGTTTTGTTGATCTCGACCGGCGTCCCGTAGGAGGTTTCACCCAGCCAGGTCAGTTTTTCCCTGGCCCAGGGGTCATGATTTATGACATCAACCTCATCCGCAAGGTCACTGCCGACGATTTCTCTGATTTCTTCGCATGTCGCCGGCCGGTGAACACCCGTCGCCACCACGAATGTCACTCCTTTCGGAGTAATTCCGGCGGCGGCCAGTTCCTCCAGAACCATGGGAATCACCGCGGATGTCGGAACGCCCCGTGTCGAATCGGACACGATCACGGCAACATTTTTAGCACCTTGAGCCAACCGCCGGAGCGACGGGGTTCCCTGGGGGCGGGCAAAAGCGGCCCTGAAATCCTCGGGCCAGGAAAGAACCGGGGGCTCTCTGATCTCAATCAGTCCCAGACAATTCGCGGCCGGCGCCGATATCGACACATTCTCCCTGTCGTCACGGTATGTGGCCGTGCCGTTTTCTCTGACGAAAGAATACATGGATCACCTTATGACGAAATTTCTATGGAAACCGGCCTGAAACCGCCAATATGGCGGTTCCTGATCGGGGGCATTCTTTTTTTCTGGAAATCGCTTCCGATGTTCACGCCGGAAAAAGATGGAAAGGATGCCCAGGCAAGGGATGGAAGCATTACAGGACCCGATCGATCCGGCTATGGTTTCCCACACCCCCCGAAGGGGCATTCACATCCAACCGGGCGCGGAGGAACTCATTCGTCAACCGTTTCCGCTTGGATGGGCGGCAGGCCCTTGATGTCCCGGGATATGTGCATGAGGCCGTAAATCGTCATCAGAAAAAAACTGACGGGGATGGCCGCATAGGGCCAGCTGACGGATATTCCGAGTGCCGGCGTGATCTGGAAGCGCGTATTGTAAACGAGGATTGCCCCATAAACGGTTACTGTGGCGATGGTCAGCACCATCAGGTATATGACCGTTCGCGCGAGAATCTGCTGAAGTTTGATCGGCATCATTTCACGAAATATGGTGATGCCCAGATGTCCGTTGCGTTTGTATAGAATGCTGGCGCTCAAAAGAGCATACCAGACGATGGCAAAGCGAAGAAATTCCTCCGACCAGGTAAGGGCGTCGTTAAAGACGTATCTTTTGACGACATGCATCCAGGCGACCACAAGCATTACCAGACACATAGCCATGGTCACTGCCAGAGTGATTTTCTCCAGACGGTTGCAAAGTGTTTCCAGTCTTCCCTCGGCCATTTCCGCTCTCTCCAAAAACTCCGCGGTCGCGGTGTTCAGGGTGCCGGAGGGGAAAGGTGGCTGATACCGATCCCCTCCGGCCTTGTCATCAGGCTACATTCCTGCGTTCACATCTATGTTGAAAGCTTTGATCGCTGCAAGCCATTCGTCGACAAATTTTTTGTCGGTGCTGGCTTTGATTTTTTCGACCACAACGGCCTGGGATTTCGCTCCCATCTTTTCCTTGGCCTGGGCGGAAACATCATTGATTTTCATGCCTTTGGCCGTCAATTTATCGGCAAGTTCCCGCTCCCGGGCCTGATTGACGAAACGGCTGTAGTTCTGTGCCAGGATGGCCCCCTTCTCGATTGCCGTCTGATATTCTTTGGGAAGCTTGTTGAACCAGGACAGATTGGCAACCAGCGGCATCGGGTCGTAAATATGTCCCGTCAGCGAGGTATACTGCTGCACCTCGTACATTTTCACTTCCCAGATGTTGGCCAGGGGATTTTCCTGACCGTCGACAATCCTCTGCTGCATCGTCATGTAAAGCTCGGTCCAGGGAACGGGCGTGGGGTTGGCGCCGAGGGTCTTGAAATTCAACATGTGCATGGGGGCTTCCATGGTCCGGATCTTGATGCCGTTGAAATCTTCCGGAGCGGTAATCGGCCGCACATTGTTGGTCACATGACGGAAACCGTTTTCCATGTAGGCAAGCCCTTTGAGGCCGATGTTTTCACTGGAATCCAGCAGTCGCTGCCCCATCATGCCGTCAAGTACGGCCCACGCCGCGTCATAGCTGTCGAAGGCGAAAGGAATATCCAGAACCATGAACTTACTGTTGAACGTCGTCAAGGGGCCGGCCGAGGCCGTGGCCATTTCCAGGGCGCCGTTTTTAACCTGCTCCACCGACTCCCTTTCACCACCGAGCTGGGAATTGGGATAGATGGCGATCTCCACCCCCCCCTTGGTTTCACCTTCAACGTATTGTTTGAAAAGCATGAGACCGATCGTCTGCGGATGATCCAGGGAATTACACACCGAAATTCTGGCCTTATAAGTTTTGGCAAAGGCGATTCCCGACACCAGGAAAACCGAGACTGCCAAAAACGCCACCCACGTAAACAATTGCCGTTTCCACATAAGACTTACCTCCTTTTTGGGTTGTAACGGTTGGGTTGATGCAACTGCCTTGGGACAACCGACAGCAAAAACCGATTCATCAATAGCCGAACATTCGAGGCAACCACAAGGTAAAGGCGGGAACATAAGTCACAAGAAGAAGAACCAGAATACTCATGATGACCATCGGCCAGCCCTCCCGGACCGTCTGCTCGATGGTGACTCCGGCCATGGGGCTGGTAACAAAAAGGGTGATTCCGAAGGGGGGGGGTAGCCAATCCGATGACCAAATTGACGCAGATGATGACGCCGATCTGCAGGGGATCGATCCCCATCCCCCAGGCGATGGGAGCCAAAATCGGCCCCAGAACGATAACGGAAGCGTAATCGTCCATGAACATACCGTTGATAAGGAGAAGCACATTCAGGAGGAGGAGAAAAAGCCAGACAGGGATATGGGACATGGGTCCGCTGACCGTCTGGATGATCTGCTCATTGGATATGGCCCAGGCGGTTACCGTGGCGCTTCCCGCAAGCATGATCACCAGGCCGGAGGTGAGAGCCGTTTCCATGAAAATGGACGGCAGATCGGAGAATTTGACATCCTTCATTACAAACATGGATATGAAGAATGCGTAGGCCGCGGCGGCGGCAGAGGCTTCGGTAACAGTAAATACTCCGCCGAAGATGCCGCCGAGAATGATGACGGGAAGCATCAATGCCGGACAGGCCTTTTTGAACTGGGTCCACTTTTCGGGCCAGGCCACCGATTCGTGGCTGGGATAGTTTCTCTTCCGGGCGATAAAATAGATCACCAGCATCTGGGCAAGGGCGATCAGGATGGCGGGGATAATGGATGCCAGGAAAATTCCCGCGATGGAGGTCCTGCCGACGGAAATGCAGTAGATGATCATCAGCACGCTGGGCGGCATGATCGGCCCGAGCAGTGAAGCGGAAGCCATGACCCCGGAAGCGTAACCCGCCGAATACCCTTCTTCCTTCATCATCGGGATCAGAAAAGAACCAAGGGAGGCGGTCGACGCCACCGCCAGGCCGACAATCGCTCCCATAAAAAGGCAGGTGCCGACGGTGACCAGAGCCAGGGCCCCCCGCACATGGCCGACAAAGGCATTGACGAAATCGGTCAGTGATTTGAGGAGACTTCCCTTGACCATCAATTGACCGGTAAGAATAAAAAAAGGAACGGCCAGCAAAGCAAAACCGTTCATCCCCTGGAACATCCGTTGCGCAACCAGGGTCAAGGGATAATCACTGATCAGCAGATAAACAATTGAACTGAGAATCAGATTGAAAGCAATGGGGAATCCGATCAGCAACAGGACAACGAAACAAACGATTAAAGAAAGTAAAGCTACATGAAACCCTTTCTCAGGAATCAATCGTTCGAATTAGTGACAATCTCTGTTTCGCCAAAGCAAAGTCATTGCTAATGAGCATCTTGCGGGAAATCACGCCGAGGTGTTTCTAATCGATACATTCGCCAAAATTTGTAGTGATTTCCTTTGCGGCATTCTTGACAGCTTCGGCGTTCTTGGCCAAATCCAAATCGGAAAGGCGGAAAATCGGCCCACTTATAGAAAGACTAGCAGCTATTTTGCCGTTTTGATCGAAAATGGGGGCGACAATGGAATAGGCTCCTTCCTCTCTCTCCCCCTTGCTGACCGCATAACCATCCCGGCGGATTTTTTCCAGATCTTTCTCCAGCAGCAGGGGATCGACAATGGTATTGGAGGTAAATTGTTCAAGCCCCTTGCCCTCGATGATTTTCCTGCGTTCCGGGGGAGGGAGAAAAGCCAGAAGAACCTTGCCGCCGGCGCCACAGTGAAGGGGCAGTATCTTCCCGACAGGGGTGACTTTGGCAACGCCGAAACGGCTTTTCACAGCCTCAAAACAGATCCTTCTGTTTTCATCCAGCCCATGCAGGGTAACCTCTTCCCCACAAAAATCGCGAAGCTTCTCCATCACCGGCCGGGCCAAATCCGACAGGTTTTTCTTTTGCCGAAGGACGCTCGCCCACTGGTAAAACTTTATCCCAAGCCTGTATTTCCCGCTCGCCCCAACCTGTTCCAAGCATTTTTTTTTGGCCAGGGTGGCCAGTATTCTTGACACGGTACTTTGAGTCAAATTCGTCTGATTGCTTATTTCCACTACCTTGAGAACAGGGGTCTCCAGGGTAAAACAGGACAGGATATCGATGGCTTTTTCAACAGATTTTATGAAGGTCATGGATAATCTTATTGCACAATATGCATAAACGATTCATATTGTTCATGATATATGATGCCTCCGGATTGGTCAAGATTTGAAAGGATAGGCCCCTAAAAAAAACCGGTCCTGAAGATTGATCTCTTCAGGACCGGAGCCATTTCAGGCCGCTGCTGCTTTTTTTGTCTTCCTTCGAGTTATTTCCGGTACCATCGGCCGCCGGCGTCCTGCAGCCAGTGCCCGGCGGGTTCCCTTTGGGCGATCTGCGCCGCCCGCTGCTTGCCCACCAGTTCCGGCGTCGTCTTCTGGCGTTCGGCGATCATCCGGTAGACGGTGCCGCGATCCCGGTTTTCGGCGTCGACCACATCCTTGCGGGTTCCCGCCGAGGCCCGGTATTCAAGATATCCTTGATTGTTTTCTCCGAGGATTCCCTGGGCCTTCAGCGAATTGATGACCGGCAGACGTTGCAACATGCGGGATTTGATGTCATTGGCTTCCGCCGAAAACCCGCTGAGAAAGACCGCTGCCAGCAAAACGGCAACGGAAACGAACCAGATCCTGCCTTTCATATATCCCTCCCCTGTCATTGTTTTTCCTTCAGTTCCTGCTGCGCCTCGTCGATATCGCCGAAGAAGCTGTCCAGATCTTTTTGCACCCGGACATTGACATCGATGGTGATATGGATGGGCTTGACCTCCACGGGCGCCACCTCCACCGCATGGCGCGTGCTGCATCCCGCCATCACCACCCCCAAGAGAACAACCCCTATAGCTAGCCTTTTCATTGCTCCTCCCTGTCAGTAGAAAATCCTCAGAAGATTTTTGTACCTCATCATCTGATCCAGAGGAAAGCGGAAATTCAGATCGAGGCGGATACCCTGGAAACGGGAGCCGGGGAAACCGGCCTCGGCTTTGACAAAACCGCCCAGATCGCGCCGGTAGACGAAGGGAAGCAGATCGGCCGGCTTGCCATCCATCTGCAGAGTGACCAAAAGATCCTCCCGCTCCGTGTTGATCCCCACACGGGCCCAGCGGTATTCGTAATCCTTGAGCGCCGCCTCGGCCAGTTTGAGTTGGCCGGAAACCGCGTCATTTTCGGGAAGTCCCGCGGTAATGGTATCCATCCCGGCAACATGGATCACCCCTCCCTCGCCGGGAGTGGAGTAGAGAAAGCCGTCGCTGAAAGTCCATTTTCCGTTTTGGTAATGGACGGGAATCCGCCCGTTGAGGGCGCCGCCCCCTGTGGCACGCCCCGCGCCGAGCTGTTCGAGGATCTGCGCAAGCTGGATGCGGTCACCGTAAAGCACCACGTCCAGTTCCTCCATATCGGGCCGGAAACGGAACGATTCACTGTGAATCTTTCCGCCGCACCAGCCTAAAGTCGCCTTTTCCACCAGCAGGTTCGTCCCCGGTTCGACCTGGAAAAAGGTCTGTCCGTTCTCGAAAACCACCTCGCCCAGGGAGATCCTGCCGAAGGAAAGCTTCTGGGCGGGGCGGGATCGGGGCGCGAACAGATCGCTCATTTCCAGGTGAAGATTGATGTCCTCCCCGCGAAGCTTCAATTCTCGTTCATGAAAGGAGAGCCCTTCCAGGAAAAGCCCGCCATGGCCGTATAGCCCGCAGGGCGTGTAGCCGATGCGTCCCTGGAGGCGCAGGTCGGAGCGAAGCTCCATCGTTTTCAGCTCCGGCGCGTAGGCCGCCAGCAAGGGATTGAGATCGGCGTCGCGCCGCTCCAGGCGAAAATCCACACGGGCATCGACTTCCGGAATATCCACCCGGCCATCGAAATGGAGGGCCATCTTCGGCGTGAGGATGTTTTTCCAGTTGCCCCGCCAGGAAAACCCCTTCCGCTCCTGGCGAATGACGGCGTCGACTCTGCCCATGGCGATCTTCCCGTGGCTCATTCCGGCAAGGCGCAGATGGCCTTCATCTTTCGTTGCGGTAAAAGGAAAGCGCCAAGGCAGAAGAGCCGTCAGCCCGGTGAGATGGAAATCCTCTCCGGCTACCTGGAGAGCGCCCCGTGGAACCTTCATTTGCGCACGACCCTGCCAGTCTCCCGCCGGGCCGGAGGCAAAGTCGGCGGTCACCGCCGCCGCCGGGAGATCCCCGTGCAGATCGGCCTGGTCATAGGCGATTTTTTCGATTTGCATCTCGGTTGCACCGCTCACCAGCGAGCCGTCTCCCTCCATGCGCCCGGTGCCGGCAAGGCGTCCCAGGCGCAATCTGTCGCCGGCAAACCATCCTTCCAGGTGACGCAAATCCACGGCGGCCGTCACCCGGAAACGCCCATCCTGTCCCTCGCCCCGCAGAGCCAACTCTCCTGAGCCCAGACCGAGGGACAGATCATCGGCCACGGTCAGTTGCGGCGCCGGCGCCCCTTTCGGCGCCGCGGTGCGGCGGCCGTCGACGGCCAAACGCCACCTACCCGAAGCTTCCGCCTCGGCGGAGGCTGTGCCGCTCAAAAATGGATCGGGGCGGCGCTGCCCATTTATTTCGCCGGTGCCCAGGTGGAGATTCCACAGACCCGAAAAACGGGGTTGGGGGATGAGTTCCAGCAGGGCCTCCTTTACCTCGAAAACCCCCGCAAGGGATCCTTCAAAAGTAACGGGGGCGATTTCGATGTAAACCCGATTCTCCTTTAAAACCGCTTTGGCGCTGAAAGGATCGCGCCCCGTCCAGGCAAAGCCGCCCATCTGCCAACTGGGTTTGCGGATCACCAGGTCCATCTCCCCCTGGAGGAACTGAAACGGCGCCAGCTCCACATCGAAGGAGGCGGTCATGCCGGCATGGCCCCCGGGAACGGCAGCGCAGGGAAGACCGAGGAAAGCGGCCGTTTGACGAAGGGGCAGGCGCGGCGCATCCCCTTTTGCCGAAACCCTTTTGGCCTGCAGATCCACTGCCCCCTGCCAGCGGACCGCCGCGCCGAAGGGAAAAACCGTTGCCGTCCCTTCTATTTTTTCCGGAAAAGGCATTTGCGCCGTCAACTCCACGGGGAGCCGAAAAGTCGACTCCTTGTCGAGGAAAATGACCTCGGAGGCCGCCAATGTTACACTTTTTATCCGCAGAGGCAAGCGCCAGTCACCATCTTTCCCGGCTCCTTCGCCGCTGGCGGCGGGCAAGGCAAGTCCCGGGATCCCCCAGCCCCCCTGGTCACGGAGCAGGGTGAGGGAAAGACCGCCGATATGGATTCCGTCAATGGTTTTTTTCAGCAATCCGGCGAGGGAATAGGAGATCTGCAGGGAGGAGCAGCGCAACAGAGGCGGCTCCTGATCTCCGCCCAGAACCACCTGGCCGAGATCGGCGCCGGTCAGGCCGACGCGGCGCACCTCGCAACGCAGACCGGGAAGGCCGCTCTCCGCCGCCCAGCGGGGAATGCGGGTTTCCAGATACCAGGGGAGCAGACCCTCGACGACAAAGAGCAGAGCCAGCCCCAAGATCAGCAGAACCATGGCCAGGCGGCGCGGAAGATTCCTCATGGCAAAATCGGTTCGATCATGACGGGATCCGAACGTTACTCAATTCAAGAGAAGAAACATCGAGACTGCCATAAACCGTGGCGCGTCACCCACGGCCTACTGGCCCTTGGCGCCACCCATGAGACCGCGGACCGCCGCCGGGATGTCCGCCGGCAGGATGATCGTTTTGGCGTTCTGCGAGGTGGAAAGCCCCTTCATCGCTTCGACATATTTTTCGCCGAGTAAAAACATCACCGGCAGTTCGTTGGCACCGATAGCCGTCGTCACCTTTTCGATGGCCTGCTGGCTGGCTTCCGCCAGCACCACCTTGGCCTCGGCGTCACGCCGGGAAGCCTCCAGACGGCCGTCCGCTTCCAGAATAGCCGCCGCCTTCTCCCCCTCGGCGCGGGTCACCGTGGCGCGCCGCGCCCGCTCCGCCGCCGCCTGCTCCTCCATGGCCCGCTGCATCGTGGCGGATGGATTGATATCCTGGATTTCCACCGTCTTCAGGGTGATCCCCCAGTCGGAAATGTCGTCCGATATCGTTTCTTTGAGCCTGGCCTTGATCCTGTCGCGGGATGAAAGGGCGTCGTCGAGATCCATCTCGCCGACAATGGAGCGGAGTGAAGTCTGCACCAGGTTCTGGATGGCCAGGATATAGTTTTCGACGCCGTAAACCGCTTTTTCCGGCGAGACGATGTTAATGTAGGCGACGGCGTTGACGATAATCACCGCATTGTCGCGGGTGATGACATCCTGGGAGGGGATGTCGAGGACGATATCCTTGGTGGTCACCTTGTAGGCCACCGTATCGATGTAGGGAATGATGATGTTGAGGCCCGGGCCGAGGGTGGCGTGGTATTTGCCCAGGCGCTGAACCACATACTTGTACCCCTGGGGGACGATGCGCACCCCCATGGCGATGGTAAGAAATACCAGAAAAGCAAAAACCGCGACAACGATCAAACCGCCCATAATAGACTCGCCTCCTGTCGAAATTATTTTTCCTGACCGGCCTTTTCGACGATCAGGTCATTGCCCGAAATATCCCGCACCCGCACCCGTTCCCCTACCGTGACCGGCTCCCGGCAGATGAAAGACCACTCATCGGAGCCAAGAATGGGGACGGCGAAACGCAAACTGCCGCGGCGGCCGTTTTCCGGCGCTTTCACCACCATGCCCCATTCGCCGACGATGGCCTCACGGGAAATGCCGGCTTTGGTCCGGTCGGTCATGCGCGGTTTGATGAATCTGAACCACAGGTATGCACAAACGGTGGAAGCCGCTACCCAGGCCAAAACCTGCCAGGTCAGGGACAGTTCCGGCGCCAGCCAGAGGACGGCGGCGGCCACGAGCCCCCCCAACCCGAACCAGAAGATGGTGAAGCTGGGGATGAAGATCTCGGCGATCATCAACGCCATGCCCAATACCAGCCAATGCCAGTAAAGAATCTTCCATTCCATCGGGTAGACCTTTTTCCTTTCAAAATAACCGTCAATATCGCCAAAACCGGCGGGCAATGTTCACCGGCCGGGATATCATCCATAGAATCAGCCGTCGAAGGCGCCCTCCCAGAGGCCTTTGAAAAAATGACGGGCGTTGGCGCCGAGAACCCGGCTGTCGTAGCCGCCCTCCTGGACCACGATCGTCGGCAGGCCGAACCGCGCCAGCATACGGCCGTTCTCGAAAAAATCCTGTCCGCGCAGGCTCCAGGTGCCGGTGGGGTCGCCGTTGGCAGTATCGAGACCGAGAGCGACGACCAGGAAAGAGGGACGGAAACGGCCGATGCGTTTCATGGCCTTGTCCAGAGCGGCCCGGTATCCGGCGCCGTCGAGATGCTCGGGCAAAGGCAGATTGAGGTTGTAGCCGCGCCCTTCTCCTTCCCCCGTTTCGTCCTCGAAACCGCTGAAATAGGGATAGGCGAAGCGCGGGTGCCCATGCAGGGAAACCGTCAGCACATCCTTGCGCCGGTAGAAAATCTCCTGGGTACCGTTGCCGTGATGGTAGTCGATATCGAGCACCGCCACTTTGCCGTAGGAGGAAAGCTCCTCGGCGGCCAACGCGGCGTTGTTGAAATAGCAGAAACCGCCAAAAGAACGGCGCTCGGCGTGGTGCCCCGGCGGCCGCACCAGGGCATAGGCCAGACGCTGGCCCTCAAGTACCCGGCGTGCCGCGGTCAGGGCGCAGTCGGCGGCGCGCTTGGCGGCAAGATAGGCGTTGTGGGTCAGCGGCGTGAAGGTGTCGATGCAGTAATAGCCGGCCTTGACCGCCTTGTCCTGGGGCGGGCGGGCGGCATTGCGGATGGGAAAGACATAGGGGTAAAGCGCCTTGTCCGCGGGCAGCCCGGCGCAAACCGTTTTCAGATAGTCAACGAAGTCGTCAGCGTGGATGCGCTTCAGGTGACGTTCGGCGAAACGGCGCACGGGAATCCGCCAAAAGTGGCCGGTCGGTTCGATCTCCCGCAGAATGGAACGTATCCGCACCGGCGACTCCACATAGCCCCGCTCCCGTACATGGTGGATGTCATGCTGGTCGTTGACCACAAGGGCGATCTGGCGCTCCACGGGGAGCTTGCCGGCAGCGGCCGGCCGCGCAGCCTCCTTGGCCCGGTAACGGAAGTCGCGGAGACGGACCGGGTCGTCACGAAAGGAATCGACCACCAGGTCGATGTAGGATTGGGGGCAGAGATGACTGTACTTGCGTTCGAGTATCGCCCGGACGATGCGCCGCACACGGGCCGCCGGCAGTTCCGCGGTTTCGCCGAGACCGTCGAAGACCAGATAGGGAGGATTGTCACCCCCCTCTACCACCGGGGTTTCATAGGCGGTGCCGGCCACGGGCCGGGCGCCGTACTGCTCGTAGAATTTCAGCCGCGCCCGGTTCTGGGCCAGTATCTTCGGGGCGCGGCACAAAGCGGGGTCGTCCGGCAGACATTCCATGAAGATGCCGATCACCCCCAGGGAACGGGCTTCGCTGCGCACCCGTTCGTAGAGAGCGCTGCCGATGCCGCGGCCGGTCATCTTTTCAGCAGCGGAAATGTACTCGAGATAACAGAACTTGATGTCCGGAGCGTGGAGCAGGAGGGCGAAACCCTGGACATCCCCCCTTTCCCCTTCGGCCACCGAGAGAATGGACCGGAAACGGTATTTGAGGGGATTGGTCAGCTGCTCGGGAAGCTTGCGGATATCCTTGCGGTCCAGGGCCGGGAACTGGGCGCGGAGAATCCGCTGGACCTGGGCGATGGCCTGGCGGTTGACGGGCAGGACGGTATCGTAAATGCGGCGTATTCGAAACATCGGGCACGCTTTCGTCGAAAACTTGCTTGCGGCGGGAACCCAACATCAGCCCCGGAAATTCTCTCATGGGCGCCGATATGCCGCCGCCGGTGGACAATCCGCCGGGATCATGCCACGGGCATTCAGCCCCTCCTTGACCCGCTCGGTGATGTCGCTGGCGATCAAGCGCTCAAAACGGACATCCATGACGTAGAGCTTGACCTTGAAAAGGCTCTGGCAGCCCCAGTTGAAATGGTCCTCGACCAGGACAACGACCGGTTTCTTGCGGTACACATAGGGAGAGCACAGCGCCGCTTCCTCCATCAGTTCCTTGACCGCGCCGACATCGATACGGCCCGGCAGAATAAACTCGACCACCACCTGTTCCGTCAGCTCTCCGGAGTTGCTGTTGGTGACAGGCGTATTGAGGAAAAGGCCGTTGGGGATGGAAACGATGCTGTCGTCGAAGGTATGCACCCGGCTGGTGCGTAGGCCGATCTGGGTTACCTCGCCATAGAAGGAATCCACGCGGATCATGTCGCCGACCCGGAAAGGCCTGTCGATCAGAATCAGCACCCCGGCCAAAACGTTCTTGACCAGCTCCTGGGAACCCAAACCAAAGGCGACGCCGGCGGTGGCCGAAAGGGCCACCAGGGTGTTGATCTCCGGGCGGATGACGGTGGTCAGAACAAAAAGAATGACCCCCAGCCAGACGAAAAGGCGCAGCACCGGAAAGGCACTTGAGATCTGCACCCGACGCCGCGGAAACCGGGACGCCAGGAAATCGCAGAGACGATGAAGGGCGAACACAAACAGGCTGGAAGCCAGCAGGATGAGGATGGTTTCGAAAATGACTTCCAGATTCAGAAGGGCATCGATCGACCTCAGAATATCCTCTTTCATCTCGCCCCCCCTTGCTGCTGAAAACCGCAACCCGAACCTTCAAACGGCATGGTAGTTCCCGTTTCCCCTATCCGCCCCTTGGCCGTCAGTAAAGAAGATTGATCTGCTCCAGTACCGTTTTGAGGCTGTGATGGATGATGGGCGACAAATCATAAGCCCGGTCGACGCCATCTTTTTCCCCGGCCGCCGGCATCATCAGTTTCAACTGCTCCAGATACTCAAAGGCAATTCGGCTCTGCAGATCCGTGGTGCGAAAAATCTGCTGATGTTCGGCGACGGAAAGCACCCCGTGACCCGCCAGTTCAGCGAGGGTCAAAAGGTGCGTTCGGTCCATTTCTTTGACGAAAGCCAGATCCAGATAATCGGGGGGATAGAAGAGCAGGGTCTGGGTCTTCATTTCATAGCGGCAACAGAGCAGAAGAAAATAGAGGGCCGAATAAAAATTGCCGCCGCTGTTGGTGAGGATCCCGCGGAAAAAGGCGCCTTCCTTTTCTTCCTGCTGACCGCCGGCCCGACCCTGTTCGAAGTCCTCCCGAGACTCATGAAACTGACCGTCAAGACCACATTTGGTTAGCCGCAATCTCAACGCTTGACGCAATTTTTCCTCGGAAAGCTGTTCCAAATTGAGGATGTGGGAAAAAAATCGGGAAGCTTTGGCGTGACGATCCATGTTGATCCACGGCAAAAGGCGGCATGACTGCAGCCAAAAATGCCGACGGCGCGTGCGCAAAACCAGATACATGAACATCTCCAGTGCCTTGCGCCCACCGATGACGCGCAGAAGAAGATTGTGCCCACCCTCGATGACAATGATCCGGGGAGCCATCTTCAACAGTCCCTCTACCACCTGATCGACGGTGCCGGCAGGCGACTCAAGATCGAGGAGGCGGCCGAAAAACTCGAGCACTTCTTTTTCATCCCTGAGTCTGACACCGAGGTCACAGCGAAGCACATTCCAATCGGGCGCCCGCTTGTTCAAAAAGCAGTTGATGAGACTTGTTTTTCCGCAACCCTGAGCGCCGACGACGAGGACGCTCGCCGTCTGGCCGTTCCGCCAGCCGTTAAAGGCCGTCTCCAGTTCCTCCAGTTCCTTCTGGCGGCCCACCAGAAACTCCTCGTCCCGAATGGGATGCGGCATAAAATAGCCGGCGCACCCGTGGGGAAGACTGTCCGGACGTTCGAGAATCTGTTCGATGGAAGGAAGGGAACTGAGCTGCAAAGCGCTCTTGGAGGTGACCACCGCAGGACGGTGACGTTGGAAAAGGCTGCCCAGGCCGAAGGGAAACCTTTTTCCCGAAAATGGATTCACCATGGCTTTTTCCCTGGAAAGGCCGCTGATCTTTTCACCGGGCCGGGCGACGAGTCGAAGCCTGAAATACGGATGATGATTTCATACCCTGGCGGTCATTCGCCTCGGCTCCACTCGAGGGGATGAGCATCATCATAGCAGAGGATTTTTCCCCGTCGAGGGATTTTGCCACCGGCCCATGGGGTTTGGGGAGGAAATACGCCATGAACCGGGTTACGCAGGGGAATCCGGTTCATGGTCGGGGATGGCAGGATGAGGGAAAGGGACGCCGACTATTTGCGCCCGATCCCCTGGTATTCGAAACCGGCGCCCTTGACCGCCGCCGGATCGTACTGGTTGCGGCCGTCGAAAATGACCGGGCGTTTCATGAGCCTCTTCATGGCTTCAAAATCGGGGATGCGGAACGGTTTCCACTCGGTGACGAGGGCCATGGCGTCGGCGTTTTTCAAGGCTTCGTACTGGTGGACGGTGAGCGTCAACGCCCCTTTTTCAAACCATTCGCCGGGCCACTCCCGGCGCACGTTGTCCATGGCCACCGGATCGTAGGCACGCACCCTGGCTCCGGCGCCGATCAGAGCTTCGATGAGGACCTTGGAACTGGCTTCCCGCAGGTCGTCAGTCCCCGGCTTGAAGGAGAGCCCCCAGACGGCGACTGTATGGCCGCTGAGGTCGTCCCCGAAGCGGCGGATGATTTTTCGGAACAGCAGCCGCCGCTGCAGGGCATTGCGGTCTTCCACCGCCTGCAGCACCTTGGAATCGTAGTCCACGGCCCTGGCCATCCCCAGCAACGCCTTGACATCCTTGGGAAAACAGCTGCCGCCATAGCCGCAGCCGGGATAGATGAAGGCATAGCCGATGCGGCTGTCGGAACCGATCCCGAGGCGCACGTTTTCCACATCGACATCGAGGAGATCGCACAGGTTGGCGATCTCGTTCATGAAGGAGATCTTGGTGGCGAGCATGGCGTTGGCCGTATACTTGGTCATCTCGGCGTCGCGGATGCCCATGAAGAGGGTCCGCTGATGGCTGCGGTTGAAAGGCGCGTAGAGTTCTTCCATGATGTCGCGGGCGCGCTCGCTGTCGACACCGATGACGATGCGGTCGGGCTTCATGCAGTCCTTGACCGCCTCCCCCTCCTTGAGAAATTCAGGGTTGGAAACGACATCGAAGGAATGGCCGGCACCGCGTTTCTGCAGTTCCTCCTGCACCGCCGCCCGCACCTTGTCGGCGGTGCCGACAGGGACGGTGGATTTGTTGACGACGACGCCGTAGCCGTTCAGGTTGCGGCCGATCTCCCTGGCCACCGCCAGCACATATTGAAGATCGGCAGAGCCGTCCTCTCCCGGCGGCGTGCCGACGCCGATGAAATAGACATGACAATGCTTCATCGCCTCGGCCAGGTCGGTGGTGAAATGCAGCCGGCCGGCCTCGAAGTTCTCCTTGACGATCGGCTCCAGCCCCGGCTCGTAGATGGGGATGATCCCCTTTTTGAGGTTTTCGATCTTGCGCTGATCGACATCGACACACCAGACCGAATTGCCCATCTCGGAGAAACATGCCCCCGTTACCAGACCGATATAACCCGTTCCCACCACCGCCAGTTTCATCTCTCATCTCCTTGCAACATCCATCGGATCAATTGGTGACCGGACCCCGGTTCTCCCTTTGGTCACCAGCCTCGGATCACGGGCCGCCGGTTCCCGGTTTTTGTTCACCGGCCGCGAATGCCCCCCATCACTCCCACTCAATGGTCGCCGGCGGCTTGCTGGAGACATCGTAAACGACCCGGTTGACGCCGCGCACCTCGTTGATGATGCGGTTGCCGATGCGCCCGAGAATGTCGCAGGGGAGCGGATACCATTCGGCGGTCATGAAATCCTTGGTTTCCACGGCGCGCAGGGCGATGACATATTCATAGGTGCGCCCGTCTCCCATCACACCGACGCTCTTGACCGGCAGAAACACGGCAAAAGCCTGGCTGATCCGATCGTAATAGCCGGTACGGCGCAGTTCGTCGATATAGATGGCATCCGCATGACGCAGAATGTCGGCGTATTCCTTTTTGATCTCGCCGAGGATGCGCACGCCGAGGCCGGGCCCCGGAAAGGGATGGCGGTAAACCAGATGATGGGGGAGCCCCAGTTCTTCGCCGATGGTCCGCACCTCGTCCTTGAACAGTTCCCGCAGCGGCTCCACGAGCTTCAACCTCATCTGCTCGGGAAGGCCGCCGACGTTGTGATGGCTCTTGATGGTGTGAGCCTTGCCGGTTCTGCCGCTCGCCGATTCGATGACATCGGGGTAGATCGTCCCCTGGCCGAGCCAACGGATGTCACCGAGTCTGGCCGCCTCTTCTTCGAAAATCCGGATGAACAGCCCGCCAATGACCTTGCGTTTCCGCTCGGGATCGGTCACCCCTTTGAGGGCGGCGAGAAAACGCTCCTCAGCATCGACCCGGATCACCCGGACACCGAGGTTTTCGGCAAAGGTCGCCATGACCTGATCCCCTTCGCCGAGGCGCAACAAACCGGTATCGACGAAAACGCAGGTGAGCTGGCGGCCGATAGCCTTGTGCAGCAAGGCGGCGGTAACCGAGGAGTCGACGCCGCCGGAAAGTCCCAGCACCACCGGCTCGTCCCCTACCTGGGCGCGGATTCTGGCCACCGCATCCTCGATGATGCTCCCCGGTGTCCAGCGGCCGGAACAGCCGCAGACCTGACGCACGAAATTGTCGATGAAGAGTTCCCCCTGCAGGGTGTGAACGACCTCAGGATGAAACTGCACCCCATACTGCCGCCGTTCCAGGTTCTGGATGGCGCAGACCGGCGCATTCTCCGAACAGGCCACCACCTCGAAGCGCTCCGGCACCCTTTCCACATGGTCGCCATGGCTCATCCAGACCGAGTTTTTCCCCTCGATGAAAAACCCGTCGAACAGGGGCCCCGGTCTGCCCTTGGCAGCGATCTCGGCGTGGCCGTATTCCCGTTTGCCGGCGGCGACCACTTCTCCCCCGAAATGACGGATCATCAGCTGCATGCCGTAACAGATGCCGAGGATCGGAATGCCGAGTTCGAAAAGCTCCTCCGCGACGGAGGGGGAACCCTGGTGATAAACCGACTGGGGTCCGCCCGACAGGATGATGCCCCGCGGGTTAAACCGGCGGATGCCTTCCATCCCCAGGTCAAAGGGGTGGATCTCGCAGTAGACGCGGCTTTCCCTGACCCTGCGAGCGATAAGCTGGCTGTACTGGGAACCGAAATCGAGAATGAGAATTTTTTCGCCATGGATATCCGGATACATTTTATCTCCTAAAAAAATCCGGGACGGGCCACCGCCCGCCCCGGACGGTTTGTCCCGGGTGATATGCCTTTCAGAACAAACGGTAATTCGGCGACTCCTGGGTTATCTGCACGTCATGAACATGGGATTCCTTGAGGCCGGCGTTGGTAATCCGGATGAATTGAGCCTTTTCCTGCAATTCACGGATGTTCCGGCAGCCGGTGTAGCCCATTCCGGCCCGCAATCCACCCATCAGCTGGTGGACGTTTTCCGAGACGCCCCCGCGGAAGGGGACCCGCCCCTCGATCCCCTCGGGAACCAGTTTGATTTCGCTGTCGACATCGGCCTGGAAATAACGGTCCTTGCTGCCCTTCTTCATGGCGCTGATACTGCCCATGCCGCGGTAGGACTTGTAGGTGCGGCCCTGATAGAGGATGGTCTCGCCGGGAGACTCCTCGGTACCTGCAAAAAGGGACCCGATCATCACCACGTCGGCGCCGGCGGCGATGGCCTTGACCACATCCCCGGAATATTTGATGCCGCCGTCGGCGATGAGAGGCACTCCGCATTTGCGGGTGATCGCCGCCACATCCTGGATGGCTGTCAACTGGGGCACCCCAACGCCGGCAATCACCCGCGTGGTGCAGATCGATCCCGGTCCGATGCCGACCTTGACGGCGTCCGCGCCGGCGTCGATGAGAGCCTGGGCGGCGGCGGCCGTAGCCACGTTGCCGGCGATGAGCTGGAGTTTCGGATAGGCGCTCTTGATGTCGCGCACCGCGTCGATCACCCCTTGGGAATGACCATGGGCGGTATCGATGACGATGACATCGACACCGGCTTTGACCAGCACTTCGGTCCGCTGGAAGCGGTCGGCGCCGGGGCCGATGGCGGCGCCGACGATGAGGCGGCCCAGGCTGTCCTTGCTGGCGCTGGGATATTTACGCACCTTCTCGATATCCTTGATGGTGATAAGCCCTTTGAGGACGTTGCCGTCATCCACCACCAGCAGCTTTTCAATGCGATGTTTGTGAAGATGCTGTTTAGCCTCTTCGAGGGTCGTTCCCGGCGGCACCGTGACCAGGTTTTCCTTGGTCATGACATGGTGGATCGGCTGATCCAGATCGGTCTCGAAACGCAGATCCCGATTGGTAAGAATGCCGACCAGCCTGCCGTTTTCGGTGATCGGCACGCCGGAAATGCGGTATTTTTTCATCATCTCCATGGCATCGCGGATCTTCTGGTGGGGATTCATGGTGATCGGATCGACGATCATGCCGCTCTCCGATTTCTTCACCTGGTCCACCTCCAGCGCCTGCTCCTCGGGGCTCATGTTTTTGTGGATCACCCCCAGACCGCCCTCCCGGGACATGCAGATGGCCGTCCGCGATTCGGTCACCGTGTCCATGGCCGCACTGACCAACGGTATATTGAGCTTGATTTCCCTGGTCAGCCACGTGGTCAGATCGGCCTCTTTCGGAAGCAGCGTGGAGTGGGCCGGAACCAGGAGCACATCATCAAAAGTCAGGCCTTCGCGGACAGGGATTTCGGACATGGCAATCTCCTTTGGCTAGGGGGGAAGGGACATAAAAATTTTAATCGAAAATTGTATTCCTTTTCCCCTTTGCCGTCAAAGAAAAACCCCGGAAAACAGCTTGTCAGTTGGGAATGAAATCTTCCCTGTTGCCGATCCGGTAAAGAAGCTCCGCCAGCAACTGCACAGTGTAGTCGAGGTCGGCCCGGGAAAGGACCTCTACGGGCGTGTGCATATAACGCAGCGGCACACTCACCAGAGCGGCCGCCACGCCGTCGCGGTTGACCTGGATGGCGTTGGCGTCGGTGCCGGTAGCGCGGGCGGCCGCCTCCACCTGGAAGGGAATCTCCTTGACGCGAGCGGTCTCGGTAAGCATTTGGAACAGCCGCGGGTTGATGTTGGCGCCGCGGCTCAGGATCGGCCCCCGGCCGAGCCTGATCTCGCCCAGTTCCTTCTTCTCGATCTCGGGGCAGTCGGTGGCGAAACTGACATCGATGGCGATGCCGATATCGGGCGCGATCCCATAGGCGCTGGTCCGGGCACCGCGCAGACCGAGTTCCTCCTGAACGGTGAAAACACCGTAGAGGTCGACGGCGACCCCGCCGCGGCGACGCACTTCCTTGAGCACCTGGGCGACGACGAAAGCGCCCATCTTGTCGTCAAAGGCGCGGGAGGTGAGGCGATCCCCCTGCAGCCGCTCCAGGGAGACGGCAAAGGTGACGGGATCGCCGATGGCCACCAGGGCGGTCGTCTCCTCCTTGTCCGCCGCGCCGATGTCGATGAACTGATTGCGGAACTTGACCACCGTATCACGGTCTTTGGCTTCCATGAGATGGATCGGTTTTTTCCCCACCACGCCAAGGACCGGACCCTGGGCCGTATGGATGGTCACCCGCTGTCCGGGAACGATATGGGGATCAATGCCGCCGATGGGCTGGAAGAAGATGTAACCGTTGTCGTCGATGTACTGGACGATGAAACCGATCTCGTCGCAATGCCCGGCGAGCATGACCTTGAGCGGGTTGTCCCCCTGGCCGCGGATGCGGGCGATGACGTTCCCCATCAGGTCGGTGCGCAGTTCGTCCGCGACCCCTTCCATTTCGTGGCGCAGGCGCCTGGCCGCCGGCTGCTCGTACCCCGAAGGGCTCGGGGCTTCCACCAGTTCCTTGAGAAAATCGAAATCCTGCTGATTCATTCCTTGCCTCCGTCAAGAGGCCGGGCCATGCCGCGGCCGGCCTGTTAAGGTTGATTTTGCGGTCCAAAAAACGTTAAAAACTTACCGGTTGGTAATGGGCAATCAAAACCCAAAACCGGTCTCCCGGCGCCGCCTGTCAGCCGTCCGTTAACGGCCTCCCGGTCACCCTTTCAATCAGCCGCTGCGCATTGGCCCTGGCGGC
>JAAYDE010000130.1 GCA_012729375.1 Deltaproteobacteria bacterium
ATATCTTTCACGGAAAATAAATACTATTTAAAAAACACTGCAGAAAAGTGGTAAATTGTATCTGCAAGCCCCCATGAAACCCGAACCTTTTATTGGAAAGGATTTGTACCATGGATAGATTCAATCTTGCGGCCACTCCCCTCAACTTTCTCGACAAAGCGTTGAACCAACTCCGCGACCTGGGTTTGATGCCAGCCAAAACCGACGAGGCGCCTATCGTGGCTATTATCCGCCAGATTAGCGAATTCGACGAGGAACGGGCTGTGGCCGTCGCCCGGACGCTGAACCATTTCACGGTTTTCAACGAAGTGGTGCGGGAGCAGATCACCGGCATGAAGGTTGGTGAGCGTTATGAGGAGATCACCAATGCTTTTAACAGCATCCGTGACGATGCCAAGATGATGGTCGGACAGTTGGATGACGGCAAGATCAGTTCCCTGGAAAAAATGCAGAATATGTGGATGAAGGTCACCCGCGGCGACATTCCGGGCCGGTTTCGGGATATCAAGAAGGTTTATCTGGATGTGGCCCACGACACCAAAGACCAGATCGAGCGGGAAATCAAGATCCTCGAATCTTACTGTGATTTCCGCAGCGCCTTGAAAGAGGCCCAGGTCATGGCCTACAACATTCTCAAAAAAGCCGAATCGGCCGTGGCCGGAGCCAAGGAGCGTCTGGAGGCGGCAGCCAATGAGCTTGCCGCTTTTACCGGAGACGACCAGGAAACCTTGGCCAAGCTGGAACTGGCACGGGACCAACGGTTGCGGGAACTGCAGGAAATGGACAAGCGCTACCAGATCTCCAAGGACCTCGCTGAAAACCTTTCGGTAAGCTACAACACCACCGAGGTGATCATGGCCCGGCTGGTCCAATCGACGGAGGTGAAGGAGCGGGTTTATTCCCAGGCGATCACCTTTTTCAGCACCAATGAGACGGTCTTCACCGCTCTCAACGCCTCTTTCACCAGCCTGCAGGGGCTTCATGAGAGCACCAAAACCCTGGAAGCCATGAAAGAGGGGATCAACAAGAGCATGGAAACCCTCGCCGAGGTCGGCGGCCAGGTTCAGGAAGCGGCCCTGCGCGCCGGCTACGGTCCCACATTGAAAGCCGAAAGCGTCAAAAAGCTCCTTGACGCCGTCCTCCAGTTTCAGGAAAAATCCCGCCACATCATTCAGGAGATGCGCGAACTCAGCACCCGGAACGAGGAAGAGATCCGCGTTGCCATCGAGGCCGGAAAACGGCGCATGGTGGAATTGACCCACATGGCCGGTTTCATGACCCACGAGTGACGGTTTTGCCCTCGTGCCGTCGGCCGTCTCCCGTTTCAGATTCCGTGCCCCGGGCGTTGCGTCCGGCTCGCCCCATTCCTCAGGATGCGTATGCCTCGGGCGGTCATTGCCGGCACTTTCGAACTAGAGGCTTTTTGCCGAGTTGATCATGAGTGATACCCCTGAAAAAAAAGCCGCCGATTTCGATCGGGTGCTGCTGGCCATGGATGTGGTGGATACCTTGCGCCACCAGAAAAGCCTTGTCGAGCGCGAATTGAGCGCCGCGGCCGATGACGGCCTGCTGGTCGACAAGGTCAAGCGGATGTACGCGGCCCAGGGGCTCGAGGTCTCGGAGTCTCTTATCGCCGAGGCCGTGGCGGCCCTTCGCGAGGGGCGCTTCACCTATCGTCGTCCCCCGGCACCCAGCTGGAAGCTCGCCCTGGCCCGCCTCTACGTTAACCGTCGCCGGTGGTTCAAGGCCATTTCCGTGCTCGCCGTTCTTTTGGCCATAATTGGCGTCGGCTACTGGTTTGTCATGGTGCGGCCCGAAACCAGGCGGCTGGAGGAGATTACGTCCCTCCGCCAGGCCCTGCTGAGCGATGCCAAGGAACCCCAGGTGCGGGCCCAGGTCGAAGGGCTCTTTGCCGAGGCCAAAAAGGCCGCGGAGAGGGGAGATTCCCAGGCCGGCCAAAAAGCGGCGGCGCAGTTGTCACGTCTGGCCGAACAGGTCAGGCTATCCTACGAACTGCGCGTCGTCTCCCGGGAAGGCGTGCCCAGCGGCGTCTGGCGGATTCCCGATGTCAACACCGGGGCCCGCAATTACTATGTCATTGTCGAAGCCGTCGGCAGCGACGGCCGGCGGCTGAAACTGCCCATTCTCAACGAGGAGGACAACCGCACCGAACTCGTCGAGATGTGGGGGCTGCGGGTGGACGGAGCCGTCTTCGAGAAAATCCGCCGGGACAAGGCCGATGACGGGATCATTCAGAACAACCGCTTCGGCGTCAAAAAGCCGGGCTATCTGCTCCCCGAATACCGCTTTCCCACCACCGGCGGGGCCATCACCCACTGGTAAGCGAAGGGCCACAGGCAAAGGAAAAAGTCCATGTTATCGGGAAGGGATACACTTCAGGTCATCAACGAGCAGATTCGGCAGACTCAGGCGGACATGGATGCGTCCAGCCGGCAGATGGACGCCGCCGGCCAGCGGGTGGCGGCGTTGAGTCAGGAGATGAGCCATGCCTATCGGCGCCTGGCACGGATCCGTCTCGACGATCTTTTGGCGAAACGGGCCATCGGCAGACTGGACGAGATGGAACAGGCCACCCTGAAAGTGCTCGAGCGGCGCCACCGGGCACTGGAAGAACTGCGGCAGCGCATCGAGGGCAATCTCCTGCGGCAGAAGCATCTTGAGGAACAACGCAAGGTGCTGGCCGAAGAACGGGACGCAGCAGGCAATGCCTTGCAGGAGAAAGTTGAAAAAGCCTGGCAACGCATCCGCGTTTCCGAGGCCCATGTGGCGCAAAGCGAACAGGTAAAGAAAACCGAAGATATCCTGCGCAGGGCGGAGGAAAAGGCCGTTCAGGCCGAAAAGGACCGCAAGGCCAAAGGGGTTCCCTATGAGTCCGATCCCCTGTTCATGTATCTGTGGAAACGCCGTTTTCTGACGCCGGATTATGTCGGCGGGCGCTTCATCCGCTCCCTCGATGCATGGGTGGCCGGGCTCATCGATTTCCCCCGCAACCGCGCCAATTATCACCTGCTGGTGGAAATTCCCGTTCATCTGCAGGAGCATGCCCGCCTGATCAAGGAAAAAGCCGCGAAGGAGGCCCAATACCTTGCCGTCATCGAGGAAAAGGAAATGGTGGCGGATGGCGTCCCCGCCCTTCAAGCCCGTGTCGGGGAACTGGAAAAAAAACTGGTGGCCCATGATGCCGAGATTGACGCCGAGGAAGACCGCTATCGGGAGCTGATCGAGGAACAGGGGCGTTTTGGTCAGATGGCGGATGCTTACGCCGTTCAAGTCCTAAACCTTCTGGAAGAAGAGCTGAAGGGCGAATCTCTGCACATTCTTTTTGACGAAGCGCAACGCACCGCCGGCAGGGAAGACGACGCCGCCGTGGCTAAAATTCAGGAACTTAAAGGGGAAATCGACCTCAAGAAAACGGAGATTCATTCCCTTCAGGAGCTGCAGAGCCAGCGGCAGAGATCTCTCGTGGAGATGGAAAGCCTGCGGCGCCGCTATCGTCAGGAAGGCTACGATGCCTACCATACGACCTTCCCCGGGAACTTTTCCATGGGCGAACTGCTCGCCCAGCTGCTCGCCGGGGCGCTCAGTTCGGAGGCGGTATGGCGGGAAATCGGCCGCCATCAGCGCAGCTGGCCGCGAAACGGCGGACTGCGCCTGCCCTCGGGAACCGGTGGCAGATCCTGGGGTGGCTCCCGGCCCTCGGGCCGCTCCGGCGGCGAGCAACGCCCCTCCCGGGGCGGCGGCTTCCGCACCGGCGGTACTTTCTAGCCTGGCCTTGGGGTGATTTGGAGGGCAACCTGATGGACCGCCTTGTCGTCGGGCGGTTTTCCGAGTGGCCGCCAGGGGGTCGCGCCTCTGGTTCTTCAATCGCTTGTCAGTGCCTCCCCCCTAAAACATAACCCAGGTTCACCAGGGGGATTTTTTCGGTCAGCCATCATGACTGGGAGCTGAAAACCGCCCTGTTACGGCCTTGGAGCTTGGCTTGATACAAGGCCAGATCGGCCTTTTCCAACAAGGCTTTTATCCCGGCATTCTCCAGGTCTTTTCCGGGCACGATGGTGGCCACACCGAGACTGATGGAAACAAACGGAGAAGCCGCTGATGAGTTGTGCTCAATTTGGAGGGCCTGTACTGCCGTACAGGCCTTTTGGGCCAACACGAAGGCATTTTCACCAGGGGTGCCGGGGAGGACAATGGCAAACTCCTCGCCTCTGTAACGGGCCACCAGGTCGGAGGTACGATGGATTTGCCCCTGAAGGGCAGTGGCAACGGCAACCAGGCACATATCGCCGTGATGATGACCGTAGGTATCGTTATATTGCTTGAAGAAATCCACA
The DNA here is from genome assembly GCA_012729375.1 of Deltaproteobacteria bacterium. GTDB lineage: Bacteria > Desulfobacterota > Desulfuromonadia > Desulfuromonadales > JAAYDE01 > JAAYDE01. The sequence goes on from JAAYDE010000130.1 coordinate 4,356, forward strand.
TCCAGGAGGATTAGCGACAAAGGCTCTTGGCTGCGAACCGCCCGCCGCCATTCCTCATTGAGGGTCAGGTCAAACATGCGGCGATTGGCGACACCGGTTAAACCATCCAGCATCGACATGCGGGTCAACCGTTCATTGGCGTCTTTGAGTTCACTCTGACGCTGGTTGATCTTCTCCACCATGGAATCAAAGCTCTGGGCCAAGCTGCCTATTTCATCCCGGCGGTCGAATTCGAGGCGGACGGTGTAATCCCCCTCCTGTGCCAGTCTGGCCGCATGCCTGGTCAGTTGGTGCAGGGGTTTAAGAATTGTCCTTTGCAGCACCACTCCAAAAATGAACAGAATAGCCAAGCCGGAAACCATCAACATGGCGGAGGCATAACCCATGCTGGCGATTCCCTTGCGGGTGGCTTTCTTGGGAAATGGGTATTTTATTCCAAAAAGAGGTTGCCCGGCCATATCCTGATAAACAGCGCAGACTCTGATGTGGGTTTTATCCTGCAGGGCGTAAAAACTCAAATCCCCATCCTTTATGAACTCACTCTTGTCCGCGGCACACATCGGGGCGACAGGGGATGAAGGCTGGATAATCTCGAAATGAATCCGGGTCTGCTGGCGAAGGGCTTCCACCATTTCCTCACCCAAAAAGCGTCCCAGAATCAAAAAACCGTTACTTGGCCCGGAACCGTCTGAATGGAGGACCTGGCGGGTTGAAAAGACCATGGGGCCGAACTGGGAGCGGAAAATGCCGTATGCCCCTTTCCCCACGCCATCCCGTTTGTGGATATCCAGCAGGGGGTGATCAGCAGCGATTTTCCCCGCCCTGATGAAATCAAAAGAGAGCGCTTTTCCCTGCGCCCAGTCGCCGGTTTGTTGCCAGACAATGGCCCCATCCAATTTGCAATATACCAATAAATTCAGATTGGTGCTCTTGATGGTTGTCTCGTTGAGGTTGCTGGCAATGAATTCCGCGGATGGCTGTTCAAGGAAGGCAAAGGAATCATCCCAAACAGCCCAGTCGCCACATAATTCATCCAGAAAAGAGACTTCCCGATCGAGCGCATGAAAGATGCGTTTCAGGTTTTCGCCTGCTTCATCAAAATCAAGCTGGAGAAAGCTGGGATAGATAAAGAAGCGCTGGATGAGAAAGTTGACGCCAGCCATAATGGTGAACAGGAAAAAAATAATCAAAAAAACTTTGTTTCGAATGGACATAAACGTCCCGTCTTTTAGGGGCTGTGGCGGAACTGACCGTTCGGGGTCGGGAAAATGTCAACCCCGGGGCATCATTGGATCGGGTATCGGCGGATTGGCGACAAAGCGCTGCCAATCCGCCTCTTAAAAAGCCTGTGCCGGCCTCAAAATAAAAATCCGCTAAGGTTCATACCCCAGCGGATTATTTAAGTTTTTGGTGCGCGATGGGCGACTCGAACGCCCGACCTTTGGCTCCGGAGGCCAACGCTCTATCCAACTGAGCTAATCGCGCTTTGAATCCTGTTTATACCGCAACCCCGTGGTGGATGCAATATCTAAT
>JAAYDE010000019.1 GCA_012729375.1 Deltaproteobacteria bacterium
AGTAGTTACGAAAAGCGCCCCGTCGATTTTTTACTCGATGTCAAGCAAAAAATACGGCAACTTACTGGTTTTTTACATTTTTACATTCTCAAAGAACCATGCAAAGACCTAACCGGACAACGCTGATCTTTTTCAACAGGTGACCAGGTGCCATAAAAACCGGTGGAGCGGTTTTTATGAATGTCCATAAGACCGGGACGCCGCCGACCCGTAGTCGCCACATCAGGCCAAAAGGGGGCGCATCGAATCCATCGCCACCGACGACCGGAACACGGACTGCGGACCAGATTCGGTGCCGCTGCAAGGCAAAGAACAGGTACGGTGCGAAACGGCAGCTGCGAAGACATTAGCAAACTTTTTAAAAATTCCAGACAGGAAAATTACCTATTTTCCCATCTGAAATCAATAACCATTTTCCCGCTTCCGATCAGCGGCGACTTTTATCCGCTTCATCTTTCCATCAGAAAATGGATGTTGTTGGTTGTTTCTTCTACCAGGGGGTCGACATGGACACGGTCAGGGCCAAAGCCTGGTCGATCGGCAGTCGCCTGACGATTCGTGAACTGGCAGGGTGGCCGCCTCCCATATCCACCATTCCCCTCACCTTCCCCGGCCACCAGGGAGGTTTCGCCGTCCTCTTTCGTTTTGGTGCCGTCTGCAGCGTGGCTTTGGAGAGAGCCGAAGAGGATCTCCTCCTGGCCCAGGCGGCCGAATTCGCCACCGAACCAAGAAAAATTCCTGTTTGCGAGGAGGTGGAAATTGTCATCGCCGAAGACCGGGAAGAAGGGATCGATCCCGCGGGACGACTCAACATCCGTGAACTTTCCCCAGGCCGGGCTCAGGTCATTGCCTGCGTTCTTGCCAAAAGCGCCGTCTTGTCCGATTACGAAGGCGAGGTCACGGCGGTCTTCGAGAGGATCGAACCCTTTGCCCAGGAATTAAAAGCCGGCCGCTCGCGCAAAGGTGGCAAGATGATTCTCCGCGAGCTGGGGGACGTTTTGCTGATCCAGTCGCGGATGGTAGGACGGGCGGAAATCCGGGAAAAACCCGATATCGCCTGGGACGATCCGGAACTGGACCGCCTTTACGAGAAACTGGCCCAGGAGTTTGAACTGGGCGACCGGGAAGATGCCATGATTCGGAAGCTCGAACTGATCTCCCGCTCCGCCAACGCTTATTATGATCATATGATGGGAAAGCGGGCGCTGCGCGTCGAGTGGTACATCGTTTTGCTGATTTTGGTGGAAATTATCATCCTTCTTTACGAAATGCTCCTGCAACGATAAACACCAGGATTTCCTTGGCCCGTGTCACCGTTTCCCGGCCGCTCCGGCCCGTCAGTTCCGCCTGGCTTCCGGCAATCGACGGTGGAGCGGCAGGGGCGGAATCCCCGATCGGGCGCAAATGACATTTGAACTTCCTTTACGCTTAAGCTAAACTTTTCGATCGAATCATCCCGTCCCCCGGTCGTTTTTAATCGTCGCAAACACCATCTTCACAACGAGGGATCCTCCCGGCCGGAGGATGCTGGAAAGTTTTTTTCTCCATTTTTGGGTCCCTGTGAAATTACAAGTCATGTCCTTTCAGAGAACCGATCTTCGTCACCGAATCAACACCATCACGGGATGGAAAGTTCTTCTGGGACTGTGCTCCTTTTTCTTCGCCTGGCGCCTGATCGCCCTGGAGTTTTTCGAAAAAAGCGGCGATGCCGTGTGGAAATGGAGTTTCCTCCGCTATTTTCATGAAACCGGCATCTGGTACCCTTCCTTTCCCGACCACCACCAGGGGCGTTGGGCGCAGAACATGCCCGTTCTCGGCTTCATGGAGATATTCGGGGCGCAGCCCTGGGTCTATTACATACTGCCCCTGCTGACGGGATTCGGCGTTTCCCTGCTCTGCTACTGGATCGCCACCCGCCTGTCCGACCGCTTCTCCGGGGTGCTGGCCTTCCTGACGCCGATGTTCTTCGTCCATGTCGTCAACGAGAGCAATCAGCTTCTGCCCATGCTGCCGGCGGCCTTCTGGGTGCTTGCCGCCACCGCCCTCTGCTTTAAATATTTCGACACCAAAAAACACCTCGGGCTTTTTTACCTGGCGGGTATCGCCCTCGGTTTCGCCTGGGGCTGCAAGGTGACCTCCGCCTATTGGTGCGTGGGCTTCGGCCTCTTTCTCCTGTTTACCGACATCCCCGGGAAGGTCCTTTTTCGCCTGGGCAAAATCCGCGTCGGCTGGGACCTGATTCTGCTGACCCTGGGATTTTTCACCGTTTTCATTCCCGAAACCCTGCTTTTGAATCATTTTTTTGAAGTCAGGGGGGGGCGCCTTTCCATGCTTTTTGCAAAACATCTGGGAGGACCGGCGCCTACCGAACGCATCGCGTCCCTGGCGGAATATATCTTTTCTTTTCTGGTGCCCATGAAGTTCCAGGGCAAAGGCATAAATTTTCTTCCCAAAGTCATCTATTTTGCCACCGGGATCGCGGTGATGTTTCTTTGGCGGCAACGGAAAAGGGATTCCGTTTATCACCGTTTCCTCGTTTTCACCTTTTTCGCGGCCTATCTGCTCCAGAGTTATGTGATTATCGGCATCGATCCCATCCGCTACCCCGAGAAACCCCTGGGTCGCTATTTTCTCACTCTGAGTGTCTTCTCCCTGATCGCCACCACAGCCGGTTGGCAGGATCTGAAAACGTTCCTCCATGCCAAAATCCCCCGTCGAAAAGGGGCCAGGGTGCTGATCGCCACTCTGACCACCCTGTGTATCCTTCTGCTGTCGGGTCATCCCATCAACGAAACGATTTTCCACAACAACAACCTTTCCCGCATCGTCCACGCCGAGAAGTCGATGAACATCGTCAGGGCCATGAACCTGCCGGTGCTGGCAATCCTTCATAACGATCATCAATCCTTTGAAGAACGGGAAATCGATCAGAAAGTGGCCCGCCTCTGGTTCGCCTTCTGGGGGCCGACCGAAGAAATTCCACAGGTCTTCACCCAAACCCCGCTTAATCTGGTTCACGACAGCGCCGGGAGAGCCTACAATTACCTTTGGGGTGGAACTGCTCCCGCACCCGGGGAGAAACGCCAATGCGCGGTGGTTTCAGAACTGGATATCCGCATTGCCGAACTCCGTTTCTGAACGGTTCCGCCCGGCGCATCGACCAACCAGCTCAAGGACTCCCCCCAACCATGTCGGCAAAAAGGACCCCATGAAACTCATCATCCAGATACCCTGTTACAACGAAGCGGAAACCCTGGCTATCGCCTTGGACTCATTGCCAAAGCAACTGCCAGGCTTTGACTGCGTCGAATGGCTGATCGTCGACGATGGAAGCGCGGACAACACGGTGCGGGTGGCCCATGAATGCGGTGTGGACCATGTCATCAGCCATACCGCCAACCAGGGGCTGGCACGGGCGTTCATGACCGGCATCGATGCCTGCCTGCGGCTTGGCGCCGATGTGATTGTCAACACGGACGCCGACAATCAATACAATGCCGACGACATTCCCGCCCTGGTCCAGCCCATCCTGGAGCATCGCGCCGATATCGTTGTCGGCGCCCGCCCCATTGCCTCGATAGAACATTTTTCGGCGGAGAAGAAACTGCTCCAGAAACTGGGGAGCTGGGTGGTGCGATTGGCCAGCAACACCGACATCCCCGACGCTCCCAGCGGTTTCCGTGCCATGAGTCGCGCCGCGGCCCAACGCCTCATGGTCTTCAACGACTACACCTACACCCTGGAAACCATCATCCAGGCCGGCCAGAAGAACATGGCCATCACCTCGGTGCCGATCCGGGTGAACGAGGATCTGCGCCCTTCCCGGTTGGTAAAAAGTATCCCCTCCTACATCAAGCGCAGCATCTTCACCATCGTCCGCATTTTTGCCATCTATCGGCCTTTCCGTTTTTTCGGCACCATAGGGGCGTTACTTTTCGGCATAGGCTTTCTGATCGGAGCGCGTTTTCTCTACTTCTACTTCACCGGGCGGGGCGGCGGCCATGTTCAGTCCCTGATCCTTTGCGGCGCCCTCTTGGGAATGGGGTTGCAGACCTTTCTGGTGGCTTTCCTGGCCGACCTTCTGGCCGCCAACCGCAAGCTGCTTGAGGATGTGAGATATCGGCAACAAATCCTGAGGGAGGCCCTCATCCTGGAAAAGGAGGATTCTTCAACCTGATCAAAAAAAGCGACCAGGATGTGGAGAGTACTTGGTAAACGGCAAACTATGCCCGAAACAGATCCTTTTTTTGCAGGCAAATTACCGCGGCCAGGATTTCCACAGCGAAGTAAATCACTCGGCTTACCGCCGCTAGGACTATGGCTTGTTCAAGGGAAACGAAGGGCACCATACCCGTGACCAATATGGCCTCGCGGATGCCAAGACCGGCCGGGGCAAAGGGGACCAGAAACCCGACGACATAAGCAAGACAATAAATACCGATAATAAATGACAGGGGGAGGGGCGGGACGGTAAAGGGATGAAGAATGACCCAAAGAGAAGTCCCCAGCAAAACCCAGGTGAAAAACAGGGCTGGGAGCGCCCGGAGGGGAGGCCGCAAGGAAATTACCCAGGAAATCATGTTTTTTTTAAAAAAAACCAAACATGTCAATATCGAGACAATTATTGCAAGAAACCACAAATGAGAAATTTTTAGATCAACTCCAAATTTTGACAGCCATAGAAAAAAAAATTCCGGCTTGGCGAAATAAACCATTATAAAGCCCATGATTCCTGCTGAAGAAAGCATCCACAAATGTTCAGCGAACAAGGAGTCCCTGATATCAGACAAGGGAACGCCTCGATTCTGAAGAAAGGCGATTCTTCCCAAAAATTGCCAGATGGAACCTGGTATGTATTTTGCCAATTGAGTCAGATTATATATACGATAACCTTCAAAAAAGGATATTTTTACATCGAAACTGTGTGCGGCTTGCCTCATGTTTGACACCAGACACAATTTCGCGGAAAATACCATTAAACCGGATGACAGCAAATTTTTTATGGGGAGCATGGCCACGGCCTGATAAATCAAATCTTTTTTTGATATACCGTAATAGACAATAAAAATGATGACGGCGGCAGACCATGCCCATTTGGTGCAGTCTTTAATTGATCCGGTATTCATTTTTTCTCTTCAACAAATCGACCACATACCAAATCTGCTGGGATGCAAGATTTTTTACATGCGGCAAAACATCTTTGATGATATCTGAGCGCTGTTCCCGTTCATTTATCAATTGTTTGACACGTGAAACAACCGGATTAACCCCCTCCTTCCTGTAATCCAAAACCATGTCCTGCTGGGAGAAACGCTCCATCACCTCCAGATATTTGTGACTCCAGCCAATCACGATGACCGGCACCCCCGATGCAAGGGACGCGACCATGGCATGAAACCGGGAAACCACATGGACTTCGCAGGCATTGATGATTTGCTGGATCTGGCCCGCATTCAATGAACCTGAAAAGGAAATCACGCTCTTTCTGACATCCGGTTTTAAACCTTCCAGGACGGATTTCACGAGCGGGAGATCGTTGTTGTGCAGTTTATCCAGGTCTTCTCCGCGCGTGGCATGAGGATATAGGGCCACAATGAAACCGCTATCGACAAGACATGCGATAAGTTCCCCCATTCGTTCTTCATAGCTCCAACCTTCACCTTGAGCGCTTTTGGCAATGACGGAACTGGGGCAAACCCCGACAACTTTTTTTCCGTTTTGCCGCAAACGTTCCAGGGCCGTTAGTTGTTGTTCAAAGTCTTCGGCCCCCGAGGTAAGGCAATAATCAGATTTGAACAGAAAAGCCACATCATCAGCCCGTTGACAGTTCCCCTGATTGCCAAACAACTGCCTGACATGAAAATAGGTCTTTTCTCCGCGGGCGAAAACCTGCCGACATCGACTTAAAAACAGCTTGGCGGCCAAACGATTGAGAAAAGACTTGAATGGCCCCATGGCCTGAGCAAACTTTACAACTGGAACATTCAAAAGCATCGCAGGAAGTATGGTGGCTATGTTGAAGGGCAAAAATTTTGTCCGTCCTTCAACAAAAGAGACGCCGGCCAGACAAACCAACACATTTGAACGTTCCAGAGCCTGAACGGATCGGGGGGAAAAACGATTCAGTCCTTTTGTCCCACAAAATTTTAAAATCCTGAGAACCAATGCACAGGGGATTAAAACGGAAACAAGATAGGTCGGCGTGGAGGAGTAGATATTTATCCGTGGGTCCTTGACCAGGTCTCTATCTCGGGTTGGATAATAGGAAAAAACATTGAAAGTCAAATCGGTACCATAGCATTCCCTCAGACTGCCGATGGTTGTGCTCAGCATGGCTTCAGCGCCGCGATTCCCGTAGAAAGTAGCGGCGACAATGGATACTTCCTTCATTTAAAAGACTCCAGTGCCTTTTTCAAATAGAGATAAAATTTCAGCCCGAATCTGGGTGTGCGAAATATGATCGTCTTCCCCCAATCCTTCTCACTTAAACGCATATTGCCGACGGTCATCAACGCGTTCAGATAAGCATGCCAAGGAATCTTTTGATTTACGGTATCGTTAATTTGAATGTTAAAAAGTTTCGCCGCTTTCGCCTTGGCGGACAGGTTGTAATGCGCCGGCGCGGACCTGGCCTGACCATTCAGAATATCACGGATATCCAGTTCCGAAGCCTGAACCGCTCCGCAGCCAACGGCCAGCCTGAAAACTTCATCCCCACGGTGGGTGCGAATTATCACACCGGTGTGCTTTACCGGGTCATTCTTTAAGCGAAACAACCATACATCGCCGACGCTTATGTCGGCTTCGTAGCCGAAATGGTCGTGGCAAGCAAGGCATTTGCGCTCGCTGAAAAAATGAAGATTTTGATAATCGTTGAAATATTCCGTCGGTTTGCTGATCACCGAGCCATCCGCGAAAACCGCTTCCAATCTGCCCCGCCAATGGCCTACCCGAAAACGATAGTTGACCAGTTCCTGCCCGGTCTCCCGTTGCAAACGGGCGGTGATTTCATCAATCAGTTCAACGCGGGAGTTGTGACCGCACAGGAGCGTAATGGTCAGGACGACTTTGCCTGCCAACTCCGGCTCCTTGTCACAACGGCGGCGCAATCCGGCGATGTCACAGGGCAAACCGATGACCGCCAGGCGCCCCCGGAAATTCCGAATCAGGGGCAAGGCCTCCTGTAAAAATCTGCTCTCAACGTATTTACTTCCTCGCGCGGCCAAAATTTCCGCGGCGGTGGTAGCTATGGAAAAACGGCTGCGTACCTTACCCTCTTTGATAACCGTGTTACAGACCAGAACCCCGTCGAACCGGCCCTTTTCGAGTCCGGCAATGGCCATTGCGCTGGTGGTGCCGCCGGAGGCGGCCAAGGCGCGGATTTGCTCATCGGCGGCATGGGTGAGATAGGCGCCTTGGTAATTACCTAGGTAGCGCTGGATATCATCTTCCTTCCAGGTTTTTTTGAAAAAATGATCGGCAAGGGGAGCGAACATGGTTTTTTCCGTCAAACAATTTGATGAAATTAATAAAAAAGGTTATGCCCTATTCCATTGCGCTCAAAAAATTTAGCCATTTCAGAATAGAATTCTGCATAGCGAAAGGGGAAAGAAGAAAAAATATCAGCGGCTAACAAATGATCCACAGATTCACTTAGATCACGCCCCTGTATTTTTTCACCATCCTCTGCATAAATCCAAGGGAGTGAAAAGGCTTCACAAAAAGATTGAATCCTGGAGCAATTTGCAAAAAAAACGGTCGGCTTACCATAAGCCAAATGTAGTATATTGCCATGCAAACGCCAACCGATGGCGCCAAAGGTTCTTTCTGTCAATTTCAAATAAGGATCAACATTGAATTCGTAAAGAACTTCAGGTCCTTGTTGTAAATAAGGAAAACGACGGCGGGAGCAAAAGAGATCCTTTTTTTTCTGAGCAGCCAATATAGGCCTTTTATTTCTTTTCCTTAATTCGCTTAAAAGACCATTGAAATTATTATCCTGATCTTTTCGAGCGGTTACCACAACATCATTTGATTCAATTATTTTGAGTTTCCAAGATGGCTTTAAACTGTGATACAAAGTTGGACAACCGGTCATCCTGACATTGTCAATACCGGTTTTTTTTACCATTTCAAACGTTTTCGGGTCGCGCACGCTTGCCTCTTCACATTGATCGTGAATCCTTCGCAAAAGAGCAACGGATTCTTCGTCAAATGCAGCATTTTCTCCACGGTGCAAAGTAGCTCCCACGCCAAAAGGAATAAAAGGAACTTTTATTTTCTTTAAATCATCAATAGTTATCATCCACCTGTTTTTTTTCAAAATATTTCTATACCACAGGTTCGTCCCAACAATTATTGCAGCATCACATTTATTGATATTATTGATATCATTTTCAGTAAGAGGTTTCCTTGGATCAATATCAACACTTGATTGCGGATCATATTTAATTATTCTTTTAACGCTATCTTCAATAAAAAAATCACCGACATTTTTTGTGGAAACTCTTGGATTAATAAAGGCAATTGATTTTTTCATATCTCCGTCCATGATTTAAAATTTAAAATTATTTTTACGTTTTAAGATGTCAATTTCGTTCCAATTACGCAAAAAACGTTCTTTATCTTTTTTCCATGCCTTTTCAAAGGTAAATCCATTTTTATGGACCTTCATGGCATCGAGATCAATCAGCCAGAATTTCCCATTCCGCCAGATCAGATTGGTGCCCTTCATGTCGCCATGACTGATCCTCTCCCGGCGCAAAGCTTCGAATAACGCCGTCAAAGCTTCCCCCGCAGCGGCGGGAGGCTCTTCTTTACAGCGGGCCATCAACTCAAGGATATTCTCTCCCTCCACATATTCGGTGACCAGCCAGGAGCGGTCGCACAGGGGACCCCAGCGCTCTTCGATAAGGGCCAGAGGCCGGGGCGTGTCGATACCCGATTGACGCAGGCGGTGGCCGTTGAGCCAGGCCTTTCGCGCCCGGCTCCGGCGCCAGAAGCGCCTGAAATGCCGCCGGAACCCACCACGGTTGTAGCGTTTGACGACGACCGAGTGACCAGCCAGCTTCACCAGAACCACGGTGGTGCCGCCGCCAAGTTTGAGTGGTTCGCTTTGAGCCATCGTGGTATCGGGATCGGTGACGAGTTCCTCGAGCCATGGCGAGGCGGAGCGGACCATGCTGGAAAAGCGCCGGAAACCCCTGGCGACACAAAAACCGCTGCTGTCGCGGAGGGTTTTGCCGAGATAATCCTCGAGGCGTTTGCGGCGCTGTTTTTGCGCCGCACGGGAAAGGCTCTCGGCAGTTATTTCGTCCTTCCCGCGCCCCTGATGATAAGCCGCCAGCAACCGGGGGAATGACCGGGTCAGGTCCGCCGGAAGCTGAGCCGCCAGCAAACCGAGATTTTCCAGCCGCTGCCATGTCCAGCGGCAGGGGGCGATTCCCCCGCCGTCCACGATCTTCAACTGTCCCTGATGGCAGAGGAAATTGGCAAAGTGAAGATCCTTCTGACACAATCCCGCTCGGTGCATGCGCCCCACCTGGGTAAAAAGCGGCTCCAGTATCTTTATTTGCGCCTCACCGTCCCCCTCATTTGCCCCCAGAGACTGCCAACGCTCCATCACACTCTCGGCGGGAGCGAGATTTTCGATCAGCAGGACCCCTCCCCCCCCAGCCAGAGAGCGGTTGTCCAGCATGAGAGGCGCCGGCAGGTTGCGTCGATGCAGCAGTTCCAAGCCGTCGATTTCCCGCTTCATCTGCCGCCGAAAACCGTTACGGGCAAAAAAAACCTTGCCTAGAACCGACCGCCCCTGAAAGCATGCCTTGGCGGTGAGGCGCTTTCCAGGCAGAAGCCGGAGAACCGCCTCCACGGTCAAACGCTCGCCATCCGCCATTTCGATATCGAAGGGGGCCGCCACATCGCGGCCGGCGCGGCGGAGATTCTCGCCATTGAGCAAGGCCATGGTCGGCGGCGTCTCCATTCAGTTGTCCGTTCCTGACAGATATTTGCGTCGAAACCGTTCGGATAGGCGCTGCGCCTGGGCTTCCAGTTTTTGCAGCAAAGCTCCCTCGGCAAGCAAAATCTCCCCTAGCGGCCGGTTAAAGTAAATTCTCAAAAACCGCAGCTTATCCCTTTTTGTCAAACCAATTTTAAGAGCGGAAAAGTAAAGGCCGGCCAGATCCTTGTCGCGCCAGCGGCGGGGCACCTTTGATCGTACCTGGGCGCGGTGCAGATCGATCAGGGACAAGTGCGGTTTTTCCGGGGAGGGATCTTTTTGCATCAAAAAATGACACAGATAGAAGTCGCGGTGGTTTACCCCTCCCCGGTGCATGGCGCCGGCCATGCGGGCCACTTCGGCGACCAGGGCTCTTTTAATTCGGGCAGGAGGGGGTTTCTTTTGCCAGTTTGCCGTGAAATCCTCGAGGCTCACCGTATCGCCAAGATTCTCGGTGATGATGAAGGAGTGCCGGCGGGCCGGATTCCAGCCCCGACAGCCAAAAGCTACCGCCCTCATGGTCGGCACACCAAGATCGTGAAGCCTGCACAAGGCCTTCCATTCGTTCCCGGCGCCAAAAACAGGGAGCCGCCCCGAAAAGAGATTTTTAAATATTTCCCCCCAGCCAATTCCGCGATGGATCTTGACGAAAAACCTTTGCCCCGCGATTTCCGTGCATAGAGTCCGCCGCGCCTCGAGAGCACGGAAAACAGGACCTTCCAGATATTCAACGGCGGTGAAGGGGTCTTTTCCTTGCCACAGACGATCAAAAGGCGGCGCCAGAAAGAGTCCCATCAGGACCTCCCGGCAATCAAATCTGCAGCCTTTTCGTGAAGGCTGTAGATGTCGGCCTGTTCGGCAAAGGCCAAACCGTTGGCCGACCAGCGGGCACGCCCAGCCGAATCCTCCAGCATGGAAGCCAGTTCCCCATTCAAATCAACTTGGCGGTAAGGCGACGGAAGCACCTTCCCCGCCTCGGCCTTCTGAATATAATGGGCGTAGCCGCAGACATCGGTCGCCAGCACTGGCAGACCGGCGACGACGGCCTCAAGCAAAACGGTGCCGGTGTTTTCATTATAGGCCGGATGGATCAGCAGATCGGAAGCAAAAAGAAAGCGGGGCACATCATCCCTTCCCGGCAAAAGAGTGAGCCGGTCCGCGATCCCCAGCCGCCGCGCCAGACGGATGAAAGGGACGGCGTTGTCACGGCCGATGACCACCAGACGGCTGCGCCGGGAAAGCCCCTCGGGCAGCGAGGCAAAAGCCGTCAAGGCGCGATCCAGCCCCTTGGTGCGAAAACCGGAACCGACCTGCAGCACAATCAGATCCCTTTCGTTGAAGCCCAACTCCTCCCGGACTTCCCGCCGGATGCCGGTCACATCGCCCGGGGCGCGCCGGTCCACGGAGATGCCGGGAGGAAGAGGATGGAAGCGATTGGCCTCGGTGCCATAACGGCGCCGATAAAGTTCCTCCTGCTGCCGGGAAAGAATCAAAATCTGCGTTTTCTCCCCGGCACCGAACACCGCCTTTTCGAAAGCCGCATGATGACGGAAGCGGGGGGTCAATCTGTAGAAAAAACCGCGCTGGGTCAGGGCGCGGTCGAGAAAACAGGGATCGGCGGCGTAGTATAAATCCAGGCCCGGCATCCTATTGAAGCCGACCAGGCGATCGACGGGGCGTTTGACGAGGTCGTCCTGAACCCAACGGGCGAAGCGGGTGTTTCTCGACACCCGAAAGAAGGACGGGGCGGGAACCAGGACCAGTTCCATCCCTTCCGGGAACTCCCCCTCCCAACACAAAGTGTAGACTCGCACCTGGTGGCCGCGTCGCGAACACTCCAGGGCGATGCGCAGGAAATCCCGCTGCAGCCCGCCATAGGGGAAATAGGTATAGAGACAAAAACCGATCAACATATGTTCAACACCTGTCACTGGTAATTGGTGACTGGTAACTGGTGATTGGTGACTGGTCACCGCCTTTTATCTTTTGATTCTAACTAGTTACCAGTCACCAGTCACCGCCTTTCCCACGAACTACGCGCCGATTTTCCCCAAGCGCCGGTCGAGATAACGACCCAACGCCTCCCGCCAATGGGGAACGTCACACCCCGTGGCGGCACGGTACTTCCCTTTGTCCATCAAAGAAAAGGCGGGACGCGGGGCCGGCAGGGGGTAGTCCTCAGTCCGAATGGGCACGATCCTCTCCACTTTGAGTTTGGCGCCCCGCTGTCGCGCTCCCTCGACAATGGCACACGCAAATTCATGCCAGCTGCATTTTCCTTCGTTGGAAAAATGATAGACGCCGAAAAGTTCTGTTTTCAGCAGCCGGAAGAGGCCACCAGCCAGATCGTCGGTCAGGGTCGGACTGCCTATCTGGTCGGCGACGATGCGGATCTCTTCCTTTTCCCCGGCCAGGCGCAGGATGGTTTCCACAAAATTTTTGCCGTGAGGGCCATACAGCCAACTGGTGCGGACGATGAAGAAACGCTCCAGTCCCCTCTCCAAAATTGCCTGTTCACCGGCCAGTTTGGAGCGCCCGTAGGCGGATTGGGGGCCGGTGTCATCCTCCTCGCGGTAAGGGATTGAGCTGGCGCCGTCAAAGACATAATCGGTAGATACGTGAACCAGCACGGCCGCTAATTTTTTGGCCAGAGCGGCCAGCAGCCCCGGCCCCTCGCCGTTGATGTGCAGGGCCAGTTCCTGTTCTTTTTCACAGGCGTCAACGGCGGTATGGGCGGCACAGTTGACGATGATGTCGGGCGAGCTTTCCTGGAGGATTTTTGCCACCAAAGAGGGCTGGAGAAGATCCACCTGGGGATAGTTCCCTGCCACCAGCTCATAACCGACGGGCAAAGCTTCCTGGACCGTCTGCCCCAGCATGCCGTTGGCCCCGATCAGAACCAGTTTTATTGGCGCGCCCATACTCATCGTCCTCCATACAAAGTTTCATAGTATTCTTGATAAGTACCATCCAGCACCCCCTTGAGCCAGGCATCGTTGGCCAGATACCAGGAGATGGTGCGCCGCAGCCCCTCCTGAAAGGAGGTCTGCGGCCGCCAGCCGAGCTCCCGGCGGATCTTGCCGGCATCGATGGCGTAGCGGCGGTCGTGGCCGGGACGATCGGTGACGAAGCGGATCAGGGTCGTCCGGGGTCTCCCGGCGGACAAGGGAGGGGCCATCTCGTCCAACAGGTCACAGATGGTGGTGACGATCTCGATATTCTGTTTTTCGTTATGGCCGCCGATGTTGTAGGTCTCGCCGGGGACGCCTTTACTCAAAACGGTCCGCAGCGCGGCGCAATGATCTTCCACGTAAAGCCAGTCGCGGACATTCCTGCCGTCTCCGTAAACCGGCAGTTCCCGCCCGTTGAGAGCGTTGTTGATGATCAACGGCATCAATTTTTCGGGAAACTGAAACGGTCCGTAGTTGTTGGAGCAGTTGGTGATGATCGCAGGCAGGCCGTAGGTATGGAAATAGGCACTGACCAGATGATCCGCGGAAGCCTTGCTGGCCGAATAGGGGGAGCGGGGGTCGTAGGGAGTCGCTTCGGTGAAATAGCCGCTGGGTCCAAGGGAGCCGTAGACCTCGTCGGTGCTGACATGCAGAAACCGGCGGGCGGAGTCTTTTGCGGAAGCGCCGAGCCAGGCGTTGCGGGCGGCTTCCAGAAGGACAAAGGTTCCCACCACGTTGGTCTGGACGAAAGCCTCGGGCCCATAGATACTGCGGTCGACATGGGATTCGGCCGCAAAGTGGACCAGCGCATCAGGATTCTCTTCGGCGAAGAGGCGTTCCACCAGCACGGCGTCGCAGATATCGCCATGAATGAAACGGTAGCGGGAATTTCCGCAAACGTCGGCAAGATTGGCCAGGTTCCCGGCATAGGTCAGCTTGTCCAGGTTGATGATGCGGACCTCTGGCGCCTTGGCGAGCAGATAGCGGATGAAATTGGTGCCGATAAAGCCGCAGCCCCCTGTCACCAGCAGAGTTTTGGTCATGGAATAATTCTTCGGGTTGCAGGTTTTAAGTTTTTAGATTTAAGATTTAAGTTTAAGTTTTCAAGTTCAAAAATTCAATTTATTTGACCTTTTTTCTCTTCACTCGTTACTGGTGACTAGTGATTGGTGACTGCTTTTTATCTTTTGATTTTAACTAGCTACCAGTCACTAGTCACTGCTTTTTTGCCACGAGCACTACGAACTGCCCTTCCCTTGTCACTCATCACTTGTCACGGTTTTTTCACCTCAGCCGTTTCTCAACCGCGCGGGCAACTTCCTGGACGGGGATGGAGCGGCTGCATTCCTTTTCCCTGGTACATTGTTTCAGAAGACAGGGAGAACAGTCCAGAGGGGCCTGCAAAAAGAGGTGATGTGGCCCGCGGGGGGCGTTGCGCCGGGCGTCCGTGGCGCGGAACAGGGACACCGTGGGCCGGCCCAGGGCGGCGGCTATGTGCAGCGGCCCGGTATCGCCGGCGACGACGAGATCGGCGTGACTCAGCAGAGCGACCAGATCGCGGATCTCCCCGCCTCGCCAGAGGATGGCCCGCCCGCCGCTTTCTCTGCGGATTTCCGTGACCAGTTCCTTTTCTTCCCGATTTCCCCAGGTCAGCACGAAATGAAGATCTTCCCGGCTGTGGAAATGTCTCAACAGCTGCGCCCAGCACCCCCGGTGCCACATCTTGGTTGCCCAGGTGGTTCCCGGATGACAGACGACCATTTGTCCCCATCCGCAGCCATTGTCCTTAAGCCAGTCGTTTACAGCGGCCGACGCCCCGGGCTGGGGGATGAGACAATCCCCGAAGGAAGGGGTTTCCCCGCCGGGAAAAGCGGCACGCACCACCGCCAGGGATCGGTCGGCAATATGAAAGGCGCCGTCGCCAAGAGCTATCCGGCGATTGGTTGCCAGCAGGTTCAGCCCTTCGCGGACATGGGCGCGATCGAAACCGAACCGTTGGGGAGCGCCAGAAATAAAGGTATAAAAGCCGCTTTTGGCGTTGCCCTGGAGATCGAAAACATAATCATAGCGGGTCGCGCGGATTCGGTGGATGACTTGCCACATCCGTTTCAGCTCTGCAAAGGAGCGTTTTTTGCGCACGGCTCGGGTGTTGACAGGAAGAAAATGATCAAGATAGGGAAGTGGTGCCAGGATTTGGGCGAAGCTCTCCTCCACCAGCCAGTCGATGCGGGCGTCGGGCAACCGGCTGCGGAGATAAAGTGCGGCCGGCAAGGCATGGACCACGTCACCGAGGGCGCTGATCTTAACAATGAGTATTTTCATGGGGAGGATTCGGCAAAGAGGTTTTCCCTCATTTTTCGGGCCCGGATAAAAAAGACTCCACCGGGACGGCCTCGCTGACCACCATCCTGGGGATGCCGTCCCGAACCGGGTAAGCGATGCCGCAGGGCCGGCAAATCAAAAAGGAACCTTGGGAACCGGCGACGACTTTTCCCCGGCACTGGGGACAGATTAGGATTGCCAGTAGTTTTTCAGGAACCGCCACGGCCGCCTCCTTGGTTCAAGAGCCGCCGAAGAAGGCTCTTCAATTCCTCCGCTTCGTGGAATTCCACCCCCAGTCCAACCTGATAGCAGGGAACGGGAAACTCCGCTTCCAGAAGTTTGACGCCGTCCTTTTCTGTGGTCACCAGATAATCCAGGCCTTCGGCCAGATCGCAGACGGCCTTCAACTCCCGGGCGCCATAGCGTACATGGTCGTCAAAGGGTAGCTTTCTCGCAAGATGCAGCCCGTACCGATCCAGATCATCGAAAAACCGCGCCGGGTCGGCGATCCCGGCAAAGGCCGCCCCTTTCAACGGCGCCAGGTCGGCCAGAGCCACCCCAACACCGTTGAGGGAAACAGCTATCGGATAGAGCACATGGCGGCAGTGCAACACCTTCCCCGGAACCGGAAAAGGTGTCTCATCCCCGCGCCAGCGGGTAAACACAAAAAGGTTCCCGCGCCGCAGGGCGCCGGGAAACTCGCGGAGCGGCCCGGCGGGAAGCACACGGCCGTTGCCCAGAGGCCTTTGGGCATCGAGAAGAACGATATCAAGATGACGCTTCACCGCCAGATGCTGAAAGCCGTCGTCAAGGATGACCACTTCGGCGCCGAATTCCCGGATCGCCCGTTCCACGGCCGAGCGCCGCCGCCGCGCCACGAGAACCAGCAAATCGGGGTTGCGGCAGGAAAGAAGATAGGGCTCATCCCCGGCCATTCCGGGAGCGATCTCAGGGCCGTGCCCTTCGCTCACCACCCGTTCTTCCTCGATCCTTTTCCGTCCGTAGCCGCGGCTGACGACAGCGACCTTTTTCCCGGACTCGGTGAGAATCCGCCCGATATGGTCGACGACGGGAGTTTTTCCGGTACCACCGGCGGTCAGGTTTCCCACCGATATGACGGGCACCGGCGCTTGCCAGGAAGAAATAATTCCCGTGCGGTAAAGCCTTTCCCGGACCCAGCCCAGGCCGCCGTAAACCAGCCCGCAGGCGCTCAACAGATGAAAAAGAACCCGTTCCCAGGCCGTTTGGGGGCCGCTGCGCAGCAAACGATGGAAATGATCGCCCGGGAAACCCATCAGGGAACCAGCAGGCGTTTCACAACGGCCATGGTTTTTCGCGTCGCCCCCTGGTTTTTCTCCAGGAGTTGGTAGCCGTTGCTCCCCATGTGGCACCGCAAAGACTCATCCCGGAGCAGTCTGTCGAGGTTGTTTTCCAGGTCCTTTTCGCCGGCAACGCACACACCGCCCTGGGCGTTGAGGACCAGGCGGGTTATTTCCTTGAAGTTGTTCATGTGGGGGCCGAAAAGAACCGGTTTGCCGACGGCCGAGGCTTCCAGCAGGTTGTGCCCGCCCACCGGGGTGAGACTGCCGCCGACAAAAACCATATCGGCCAGGGAGTAAAGTTTGACCAGGTCTCCCATGGTGTCAATCAGCAGAATCCCTCCCGGCGCCAGCAAGGGAGAGGAAGGATTCGTTTCGCTGCGCAACCGGCAGGAAAAACCATGGGAGCGGATCATCTCCGCGACGCTTCGACAGCGGTTGGGGTGGCGGGGAACAAGAACTAAAATCAATTCCGGCCACGTCGCCTTGAGGCGGGCAAAAACCCGCAGCAGGGCTTCTTCCTCCCCTTCATGAGTACTCCCGCAGACCCACAGGGGAACCCCGGCGGGAAGCCGGAACTCTTCCTGGAACCGGCCTTTTTCACCCTTCCCGGCCGCCTCGACCTGGAGATCGAATTTGAGGTTGCCGGTAACCACGATCTTTTCCGGCGGAGCCCCAAGCATTTCCACCCGTTGAGCGTCCTGAGCGGACTGCATGCAGAAAGCCTTGAACTGGTCCAGGACGACGCGAACCGCCCAAAGGGCCATTTTGTACCGGGGGAAGGAGCGATCGGAAAGACGCCCGTTTACCAACGCCACCGGAATGTTGCGGCGCCGGGCAAGACGCACCAGGTTCGGCCAGATTTCGGTCTCGACGATGAGGATCAGGGAGGGTCGAATCTGATCCAGTGCACGTTCCACAACCCGCGAGAAATCAAAAGGAAAGTAGAGGCAAAGATCGATCTCGGCAATTTTCTGGGCCGTCGCCTGTCCGGTTTCCGTCACCGTGGTCAGCACCAGGGCTCTCTGGGGGTATTCCTTCCGCAGCGCCTTGAGCAGGGGCACCGCGGCTCGCGTCTCACCGACGGAAACGGCGTGCACCCAGATCACAGGCCGTTCCTTGAGAAGGGCCAGGCGGTCCGGATTGTAGAAACCCAGGCGCTCACGGAGACCACGGCGTACGATCCCCTTCCTCAAACCGCGGAAAAAAAAGACGGTGAGCAGAACGGGCATGGCCAGGAACAGGCCGATGTCATACAGCAGAAACACCAAATTCCTCCAGGCGGCGCGCGGCTCTTTGTTGATTCTCAGCCATTTTCTCCTGCATCCGCAAGCGGAAGGTTTCGATATCTTCTTCCTTGTCGGGATAAATGGGAGCAGAGTAACAGAATATCCCCCGCGAAAAGGGGCAGGGTAGAAGAAAACGGTCCCATGAGCGGAACCGGTAGCCGCGGCTGCAGGCAAAGGACATGACGATGATCGGAGCGTCGGCCAGCTTGGCCAGCTGCACCAGGCCCGCCTTGAGCTGTTGCCGGGGCCCCCGGGGCCCATCGGGAGTGATGACCAGATCGGCACCCGACCGGGACAGGCGCACCATCTCCTTGAGCGCCGCCATGCCGTGCCGCGAGGAGGAGCCGCGCACCGCGCCGATCCTGAACACCTTTAAAAAGCTGGACACAAGCTCGCCATCCCGGGAAAGACTGGTCAGGGCGGTCAGGCCCGGTCCGTGGTAGACGGCGGGCAACAGCAGCAGTTGCTCGTGCCAGATGGAAAAAACGATCCCCTTCCCCTGCACCCAGAACTCGCGGGGGTGTTCCTCGCCGAGCATTTCCGTGCGCATCGTCTTGAGGATCAGCAGCACGATCCCCTTGGCCAGGTAAGGGATGAGGTTAAAGAGTATCCGGTCCCACAGTTTGCGAATCATCCTGCCTCATGAACTGGATTTCGTAAAGTTTATGGTAGAGCCCCCGGTTGTGGAGCAGTTCCTGGTGGGTACCCTGCTCCTTGATCAGGCCGTCCTCGAGAACCACGATCTTGTGGGCGCTCTGCACGGTGGACAACCGGTGGGCGATGACAAAGGTGGTGCGGTTGAGCATCAGATTGTGCAGAGCTTTCTGCACCACCTTTTCGCTTTCTGTGTCGAGAGCGCTGGTCGCCTCGTCGAGGATCATTATCGGCGCATCCATCAGCAACGCCCTGGCGATGCACAACCGCTGCCGCTGCCCGCCGGAAAGGCGCACCCCCCGGTCGCCGATCATCTCCTCGTAGCCGTTGGGAAGCTCAAGGATGAACTGATCGGCGTAGGCCGCCTCGGCCGCTCTTTTGACTTCTTCCAGGGTGGCATCGGGACGACCATAGCGAATGTTGTTGGTGACCGTATCGTTGAAGAGAAAGGTGTCCTGATCCACCATGGCGATGTTTTTCCGTAGACTGGCCAGGGTCAGAGCGCGGATGTCATGCCCGTCGATGCAGATTTGGCCGTCGCTGACATCAAAAAACCGCGACAGGAGGGCGGCCGCCGTCGTCTTTCCCGCGCCGCTCGGCCCGACCAGGGCGACGATCTCGCCGGGGGATGCCTCGATACTGAAATTTTTCAGCACCGAATTGTCCCCGTAGGAGAAGGTGACATCGCGGAAAGCCACCTCGCCCCGACAGCGGCCGATATCCACAGCGCCGGGCCGGTCGACGATATCGGCTTTCTGGTCGAGGATTTCAAAAACCCTCTCCGCAGCGCTGACCACCGTCTGCAAGGTGTTGTTGATCTTGATCAGACGCCGCAAGGGGGCGTACATCATCAATACGGCCGCGCCGAAAGAAAAGAGTTCGCCGAGAGTGATGCGGCCGTCGATCACCCGGTAAATGCCGAACCAGAAGACGGCGGCGATGCCGAAGGAGGCAAGGATTTCGATGACCGGGGCGGAAAGGGAGTCATACTTGATGACCTTGCGCAGAAAGTGGTAGAAGTTTCGGTTGCGGTTGACAAACTTCTCCCGCTCCAGGTCCTCGGTACCGAAGGATTTGATCACCTTCATCCCCGAGAAGGTTTCCTGAAGGATGGCGGTCAACTCCGCCAGAACCTGCTGCCCTCCCCGGGAATTTTTTTTGATGCGCCGGCCAACGTAGGACGCCGGCAGGAAAGACAGGGGCAAAACCAGAAAAGCTGCGATCGCCAGTTGCCAGTCGTTGTAAAAGGCCAGGGCGGTCAAACCGATAAGAGCGATGCTTTCCCGTGCCCCGTCGACCAGCATGTCCGCGGCGGAGCGTTGCATCTGGCCGACATCATTGAGAATCCGGGACATGAAATTGCCGGCCGTATTCTTGTTGATGTAGCCGAGGGAAAGCCCCAGGGAGTGGGAGTAGAGTGAATTGCGGATGTCCTGGACGACCAGAGCGCCGGAGGTCTTGATGTAGTACTCCTGGAGAAATTTGGCTCCTCCTTTGAGGACGAAGAGGCCGACGATAAAGAAAGGGACCAGGGGGATGAGAGAACGGTCCTGGGGCTGGAGAACCCGGTCCACCAGCGGCTGAACCAGTTTGGCGGAAGCCACATCGGTTGCGCCGACCACCAGGGAGGCGCAAAGGGCTCCGCCGATTCGCCACAGATAGGGCCGGGAATACTGGAAAATCCGCTTGAATAGCGTTGCCGTCTGACTTTTCAATGAATTCGAAAACCTTTATCTGTGACTGGTGATTGGAGATTGGCAACTAGTAACTGGTTACTGGTAACTGATGGTTGAAAACTGGTGACTTGGCTTTATGTTTTGATTTCAACTAGTTACCAGTCACTGTTTTATACCACGAGCCACGAGCTACGAGTCACAAACTACAAACTTCCCTCTCCTTGTCACTCGTCCCTTGTCGCTGTTTTTTCGCTATGGGCTACGGACCAGGAGCGACGAGCTGTCTTTATGATCACGGCTCATCTCCGAAGCAAGCTGGGCAACCTTGCGGGAGCATCCCCCCTCGCCAAGTTTTTCGCGGACCTCAAGCAGCCCCTTTCTCAGTTGTCGGGCGTAATCCTCATCATCGAGCATGGGCAGAATCTCCGCGGCGATATTCTCCGCGGAAGCGTCCTGTTGAATCAGTTCCCTGGCCACCCTTTTCCCGGCCACGATGTTGGCCAAACCGATAAAGGGGACCTTGACCAGCAGCCTTCCCAAAAGATAGGTGAGGGGCGACAGTTTGTAAATGATCACCATAGGCGTCGCCGTCAGCGCCACCTGCAGGGTGACGGTTCCGGAAACACAGACCACGGCGTCGCAAGCCCCGGCCACGTCGTAGATATTGTCGCGGACCAAGTGGACCGGAATGCCCCAGCGCCGGATGGCGGGCAGCAGGTTCTCCTCGGCGAGGGAGGGGGCCACCGGCAGAATGAACTGGGCGTCGGGCCGTTTTGCCGAAATAAGGCCGGCCGCCTCAAGAATGGTTTCCAGCAGGTAGCGCAGCTCGTTGCGCCGGCTCCCCGGAAAAAGGCCCACCAGGGGCTTTGCCGGATCCATGCCCCGGCTGCGCAGATAATCCTCCCGCGGCATTTCCCGGCTGAAATCGTCCATCAACGGGTTGCCGACGTATTCCACACGGACGCCGTGATCCCGGTAAAAATCCTTCTCGAAAGGAAGTATCACCGCCAGGCAATCGACCACCTTGGCGATTTTTTTCACCCGGTAGCGGCGCCAGGCCCAGACCTGCGGGCTGACGTAATAGAGTACGGGGATCCCCGCTTTCTTGGCCAGGGATGCCAGAAGCAGGTTGAATTCGGGAAAATCGATCAGAATCAACAGATCGGGGGGGGTGGCGCTGTGCAACTCTCCCTTGACCCGCAGGTATGCGCGGAAAACGGAAGGTAAATGGGCGATGACCTCAACCGCGCCGACTACTGCCAATTCGGAACTGGGCAGAAGAATCCGGCAACCGGCCGCGGCCATCCGCGATCCGCCGATGCCGAAAAAGACCAAATCCGGATCGACCTCGCGGCAGGCCTTGATCAGGTTGGCTCCGTGCAGATCCCCCGAGTCCTCGCCGGTGACGATCAGGGCTCTTCTCATCAGGGGTATTCCTTGTTACAGCGCCTGTAAAACAACAGCGCTTATCCGTTCGATCTGCTCCCGGGTCAATTCGGGATAGATGGGCAAAGAGAGAACCTTTTGCGCCGCATCTTCGGTCACCGGCAAGGTGACGTGGTTGAGGCTGCCCCGATAGACCTCCTGGCGGTGCAGAGGAATGGGATAATAGACCGCCGACGCGATCCCCGCCTCCTGAAGGGCCTTCTGAACCCTCTCCCGATCGGACACCAGGATCGTATACTGGTGATAGACATGTTTTCCCGCCCCTTTTTCCAGCGGCGTGCGGATCTGCGGATGGCGCAGCCGTTTGCTGTAATAATGGGCATTCTCGCGGCGCAACTGGTTGTAGCGCTCGATGTGTTTGAGCTTGACCCGGAGAATCACCGCCTGAAGCTCGTCCAGGCGGGAATTGTAGCCGATCACCGAGTGGCAATAACGTTCGCGGCTGCCGTGATTCCGCAGCACCCGTACCGCCGCGGCCAGTTCATCGTCGTTGCTGGTGATGAGGCCGCCGTCGCCGTAACCGCCGAGATTCTTGCTGGGGAAGAAGGAGAAACAGCCGAATTCTCCAAAGCCGCCGGTCTGCCGGCCATCGTAATCGGCGCCGAAGGACTGGGCGCAATCCTCGATGAGCTTCAGTTTGTGCTGCCGGCAGAGGGCCAGGATCGACTTCATGTCCGCCGGTTGCCCGAAAAGATGCACCGGCAGCAGGGCCTTGGTTTTGGGGGTGATGGACGCTTCGATTTTGTCGACATCGATATTGAAGGTATCGGCATCGATATCGACGAATACCGGGGTGGCCCCGAGGTAACTGATGGCTTCCGCCGTGGCAATGAAGGTGAAGGGAGTGGTGATGACCTCATCTCCCGGGCCGATACCGGCGGCCCGCAGCGCCAGATGAAGGGCATCGGTTCCGGAGGCGACGCCAATGGCATGATTGACCCCCAAATAGGCAGCTGTCTCCTTTTCCAGCGCCTGGACATTGGGGCCGAGAATGAACTGGGTGCTGTCCAGAACGGCGCGGAGCCCCTCCTCGATTTCCTCGCGGATATCGGCAAGCTGGGTTTTCAGGTCAACCATCGGAATATTCATGACTGTCAATCTCCACGACAAAAATGTTAATTACCTGCCGGGTATGTTTTGCAGGGTTTCGCTGATGCGAATGGCAACGTCCAAAGCTTTTTTACCGTCCTCCGCCGATACCACCGGGGCATTTCCTTCCTGGATGGAGTGGACAAAGGCCTTGATTTCCGCAAGAAGAGCATCGCTCTGGGGAAAGGAATGGGATTCAGCGCCGATGTTGGGCAAGCCGGGGATACTGCTCTCCCCTTCCTTTTTACGCAAAACGGTGATTTCGCGATCCTGAAAATCGACACTGATGTAGGCATCGGACTGGAACATGCGCATTTTGCGCAGCGCCTGGCGGGTGACCCGACTGGCAGTGATGTTGGCCACGCAGCCATTTGCGAACTGGAGACGGGCGTTGGCGATATCGACTTCGTCGGAAAGAACCGGCACGCCGACCGCATGGATGTCGACCAGATCGGAGCGAACGATGCTCAGAATAATGTCGATATCGTGGATCATCAGGTCAAGGACGACGTTGACGTCGGTGCCGCGGGGCTTGAAAGGGGCGAGGCGGTGGGACTCGATGAACAGGGGCTGTTTGAGGATCCCTTCCATGGCCAGAATGGCGGGATTGAAGCGTTCCAGGTGTCCTACCTGGAAGACCAGGCGATGCTTCTTAGCGATCTCGATCAACTCTTCCGCTTCGGCCACCCGTTCGGTGATCGGTTTTTCGATCAGCAGGTGGCGGCCGGCTTCAAGACAATCCCTGGCCACGGAGTAATGGTCATGGGTGGGGACGGCGATGGAGACCAGGTCCACTTCCCTGAGTAATTGCCGGTAATCGGCAAAGGTTTTCGTCCCGCATTCCTTGGCGATTTCCTCGGCCCTCTGCGGATTGATATCCATTACCCCGACCAGTTCGGTCTCGGCAAGAAGTGCATACTTTTGGGCATGGAATCTCCCCAAGTAACCGACACCGATAACCCCGGCTTTCAATGTCATAATGGTTCCTGCTTTCCTGCAGTTGGTCAGCGGGCTATACCGCGCCGGCTGTTTTCAAAAAATTCCACAAACCTTTTCAGTTCAGGGGTCTGCTCCACCTCTTGGGCGATGCGCGCAAAGGCCTCGGCCCTTTTCAGCCCGGAACGAAAAACGATACGGAAGGCCTCCTTTACACTGAGGATGGCCTGATCGGAAAAACCGCGCCGGCGCAACCCGACGATGTTGATGCCGATAGGCTTGGCCCGGTCCCCCTGGGCGATGATGTAAGGGGGGATATCCTGCCCGACCATCGAGCCGCCGCTGATCATGCAATGGCAGCCGATGCGGGTGAACTGGTGAACCCCCGACAGTCCGCCGAGAATGGCGTAATCCTGTACCTCCACATGGCCGCCGAGGGTGGCGCAGTTGGCAAAGATGGCATGGTTTCCCACCTTGCTGTCGTGGCCCACATGGGAATAGGCCATGAACAGGTTGTCATTGCCGATTTCCGTTACCCCGCCTCCGCCCTCAGTGCCGGTATGAATGGTGGTGAACTCACGGATCTGGTTGCGAGCGCCGATCACCAGAAGGGTTTCCTCGCCGCGGTATTTGAGGTCCTGGGGAATGGCCCCCACCGAGGCAAACTGGAATATACGATTGTCGGCACCGATGACGGTATGTCCTTCGATGACGGCATGGGGACCGACAGATGTTCCCGGGCCGATCTCCACATATTCGCCGATAACGGCAAAGGGGCCGATGGTGACATTGTCGGCGATTTTGGCGCCGGAATGTATGACAGCGGTTTCATGAATCATGGTGGGTATCCTTAAGGACAAAGGTCGCTTTCAGGTCGGCTTCGGCCGCGAGATTATCCTCCACGTAAGCCTTGCCACGAAGGAAATAGATGTCCCGGCGCTTGTTGAGGACCTCAAGTTCGAGCCTCAGCACATCGCCGGGGATGACAGGACGGCGGAAACGGGCATTGTCGATGCCACCGAAATAGGTCACATGGTTGCGGGGAATATTGTCGGAGACGATCACCAGAAGAGCCCCCGCCTGAGCCATCGCTTCAATGATCAGCACCCCCGGCATGATCGGCTCCCCCGGGAAATGGCCGGGGAAGAAAGGCTCGTTGGCGGTAACATTCTTGACCGCAACGATCCTTTTCCCTTCTTCCATGGAGAGGACGCGGTCGACCAGCAGAAAAGGGTAGCGGTGGCGAAGAAGATCCATGATTTCAAGAATGCTCATCATTGCTCGATTACTCCTTGGCGGCAAGCAGTCGCTCCAGTTCCTGCAGACGGCCCTGCAGCTGATTCAGTTCTTTGCGCATTTCAGGCAATTTGGTCAAGGTCGTCGCCACCTTCAGAAAGTGGCGATGAGGCATTACCGGCGCACCGGAAAGAATCTGATTCGGTTCGAGGTTGCCGGAAACCCCGCCGCGGGCGCCGATCATGACATTATCGCCGATTTTAAGATGGCCGGCGACTCCGGCCTGCCCGCCGAAGGTGCAGTGACGGCCGACCTCGGTGCTTCCCGATATCCCTACCTGGGAGACGATCACCGTGTTTTCTCCGATAACGACATTGTGGGCGATCTGCACCAGGTTGTCGATCTTGCTCCCTTTTCCGATGCGCGTGACACCGAGGGTGGCCCTGTCGATGCAGGCAGCGGCGCCGATCTCCACATCGTCCTCGATAACGACGATACCGACCTGAGGAATCTTGCAATAGGTTTCGCCGTCAGGGGCGAAGCCGAAGCCGTCGCCGCCGATGACTGCCGAGGGCTGAATGATGACGTTATTGCCGATGCGGCATCTTTCGCGGACAACGACGCCGGCATGGAGCAAAGAATTGGCGCCGACGACAACACCTTCATAAAGAACGACGTTGGGATAGAGAAGGACCCCGTCACCGAGGGTGACGTTGTCACCGACAACGCACCCCGGGTGAATGGTGACCCCGGCGCCCAGAGAGGCCGATGGGGAGACATAACTGCCCGCCATGATCCCCCGGCTTTCAGGCCGCCGACAGGTCAATGCGGTCAGTATCTTGGCAAAGGCCAGGTAAGGATTGCGGTGGACAATCCCAGCCGTGACCGGCGCCTCGATGCCGGGCGGCAGAATGACCGCCGAGGCGCGACAGTCACCGAGTTTTTTGAGGTATTTGGGATTGGCAAGGAAGGTGATGTCCCCTTCCTCCGCCTGATCTATGGGAGCCACTCTGTTTACTTCGAGATCGGGATCGCCGACGAGTTCCCCCCCGACAATTTCCGCCAGTGCGCCAAGCTTAGCCAAGGTCCCCTCCTATTTCTTCTGATCGTGGCGGCGGATCAACTGTTCGGTCAGGTCCAACTCCTTGGCGCCGTAGATGATGGAGCCTTCATTTTTTTCCAGGATAAGGGAATAGTTTCCCTGGCTGCCGATGTCCCGCGCCAGCAAAACCAGTTCCTTGATGAGTTCGCGGGAAAAATCGGTCTCCTGCTGCTTGAGGGTATCCCTGGCATCCTTGGCAAACCTTTGGAAATCTTTTACTTTTTGCTGATACTGCCGCTCTTTTTCATTTTTCTTGTCGGCGGAAAGGACAGCCCCCTGCTTTTCCAGTTCGTCCTTGAGCTTTTTCAGCTCATTCTGTTTGGCGGAAAACTCCCCCTCCAGTTGCTTGTATTTGGCGGTAATTTTATCCTTGGCAGTTTTTCCCGCCTTGCATTCGTTCAGGGCCCGCTGCAGATCGACGTAACCGATCTTGACTTCGGCCGCCAGAACTGGAAGGGCAAAAAGCGAAACAGCCAGGAGCATGATGGTGAAAAAACGCAGCTTCATGGTCGACTCCTATAGTTGGTTGGCAATCAAAACATTCTCCCCAGAGAGAAATCGATCTGGGATTTGTCTTCCCATTCCTCGGGATCCAGGTTGTATCCCCATTCGATGCGCAAGGGCCCCATGGGACTGAACCAGCGGATACCAAATCCGGCACTGTAACGCATATTCTGGAAATAATCTTCATTTTCGTCCCAGGCATTACCGGTATCGAAGAAAACGACCCCTTTCATGTCGATATCCTTGACCAGGGGAAAGATGAGCTCAAAGTTAAAAAAGGCTTCCTTGACGCCGCCGTAATAGTCTCCGGTCTGCGGATCACGGGGTCCGACTTCCCGGCTTTCGAATCCCCTGAGTGAATAGAGCCCGCCGAGGAAGAATTTTTCGTCGATGGGAATTTCATCGTCAGTGGTCTTCTGGATGTAACCGATCTCGCCGTTGACGGAAAACACCAAGCCCAGCCAGGGAAGCGGCCAAAAATGACGATGGGAGGCGGCGTATTTGGCGAAGTGCTCGGTGCCGCCGAGACCGGCGTATTCGGCCGATAAGGTGGTGATATACCCCGTCTTCGGATCCAGTTTGTAATCGCGGGTATCGCGGATCAACATCGCCTGTATGGAGGAAAGGGTCGACTTCCCTTGCTGTTCGCGGATATAAAAGGAAGCATCGTCGTCAACATCGTAGATGTCCTTTTTTTCAAACCGGTAGATCAGGAAGGCCCGGTTGTTTTCAAAGGGCAGGGGAAAACCCACTTTGACGTTGCCGCCCAGGGCATCCCGGGAAAAGCTGGTCCATTCCCGCTCCGTCTTGTAGATATCGAAACCGAGGGTCAGATTGCGGTCGAGAAAATAGGGGTCCAGAAGCCCGATTCGATAGGTGGAGGAAGATCCCCCCAGACTGGCGCCGACCTGCCCGCGCAAACCGAGGCCCAGGAAGTTATCCTGGCTGGCCGAGCCCTGGAAAACGAAGTTGTCAACGGAGGAATAGCCGACGCCGGCGGAAAGGGTCCCGGTGGGGCGTTCCTTGATATCCACGTCGACGTTCATCCGGGTTGGCTCATCCGCCTTCGAGGTGGCCACACTCACCTCCTCGAAAAAACCAAGATTTTTGATCAGGCGCTGGCTCTCTTTCAAGCCGGTGGTGGTGTAGAGATCGCCTTCGTTGACCTTCATTTCCCGGCGGATCACCTTGTCCCTGGTCTTGGTGTTGCCGCGGATTTGGATGCGGTCGAAATGAACCAGCTCCCCTTTTTCGATGCGCAGCTGCAGATCGATGCGCCGCTCCTTCTTGTCGGTCGGAGTTCGCGGCACCACGTTTACATAGGCGTGACCGCGATCAGCATAGAAATCATTGATCGCCAAAACCGATTCCCGCAGCTTCTTGCGGCTGAAGACATCCCCCTCCTTGAGCTTGACCAGGCCGACCAGCGTTTCCCTGGTGTCGATGAGATCTCCCTCCACGCCAATGGAACCGGTGGAATACTGCTGGCCTTCTTCTATGTCGTAGGTAATGAGCAAATGCTTGCGGTTGGGGGTAAGGGAAAGACGCGGGTCGCTCACCAGAATATCGACATAGCCTTCATTGTAATAGAGATCGGCGATCCTTTCCCGGTCGATGCGGGCGATTTCCTCGTTATACTTGCCACTGTCGAATATCCAGGAAAAAAGCCATTTTTCCTTGGTTTCCATGGCTTTACGCAGTTTGCGGTCGGAAAAGACCGTATTGCCGTTGAACAGGATCTCGGCAATGCGGTTTTTCTCCCCTTCGGCGATGTTGAAGGTGACTGTCGCTTCCAGCTTGTCGTCGACGGCAACGGAAGAGGAAACCTCGGCGGCATAAAAACCTTCGCTCTGATATCTCTTCCGTAAATTTTCCCGCGCCCCCTCGATTTTCATCGGATCGAAAAGCTCGGGCGTACGGATGCCCAGAACCCCTTCCAGAACCTCGGTCTTAAGCTCCTTGTTTCCGCTCAGGCGGACCGTCCTCAGCAGAGGGCGTTCCTTTACTACATAGGTCAGTATATAGGTCCCGCCGACCTCGCCGACCTCGACGGAGACATCCTCAAAGCGGCCGAGACCGAAAATGGCCCGAATGTCCTGGTCGATAGCCTCTGCCGTTACCCCTGGTCCCGGGGCAACCCTTACGACCGAAAGGATGGACCCTCTTTCCACGCGCTGATTGCCGCGCACCTGCACTTCGCCGATGTCATAGCTACGGGTCTCGGCTGAACCCTGCCACGCCAGGGCCAACACCAGAACCAGTGATAAAAACAAACGATTCCAGGTTCCGTTTTTCATATAAAATCACGCTTCCCCGACGGTAAAAACGACCCCACTATAGTGTAAAAAGGAAAACCCTGTAAATCGAAAACTACCGCTCCACCCTCCCGTCCTTCATGACGATGAGGCGATCCTGACGCCGCGCCAGGGATTCATCATGGGTCACGATTAGCATGGTGAAATCTCCCCCGGCATGGAGGCTGTTGAGCAGTTCCAGTATCTCTTCCGAGGTTCGGCTGTCCAGGTTGCCCGTCGGTTCGTCGGCGAGAAGGATCCGCGGCTTCATGGCCAGGGCGCGGGCCACCGCCACCCGTTGCTGTTCGCCGCCGGAAAGCTCTCCGGGTTTATGGACCAGGCGATGGGACAAGCCTACTCTTTCAAGAAGGTAGAGCGCTTTCTCCCGCGCCTTCCGATAGGGATCACCGGCGATGAGCGCCGGCATCATGACATTCTCCAGCGCCGAAAATTCCGGCAGAAGCTGATGAAACTGGAAAACGAAGCCGATGGTGGAGTTGCGGAAGCGGTCGAGTTCGCCGCCGCCAAAACGGGAAATGTCCCGTCCCTCGATCAGCACCGACCCGCCGCTGGGGTGGTCGAGCCCACCGAGAATATTCATGAAGGTCGTTTTCCCGGCGCCCGAAGCGCCCATGACGGCAATCCTCTCCCGGTGGCGAATGACGAGATCGATCCCGCTCAGGACCTCCACGCGGCCATGCCCCGTTTCAAAGTGCTTGGTGAGGTTGCGGACCTCAATGAGAGGGACAAGGGCATCCATAGTCATCAATCGTAGCGCAGCGCTTCCGCCGGGTCCATCCTGGCCGCGCGCCATGCCGGATAGAGGGTGGCCAGAAGGGAAATGGTCATGGCGACGGCAATGACCGAGGTGACATCAGCGGCGTTGACGACGGAGGGGAACTTCTCCATGCCGTAAACGGCCTGATCAAAGATGCGCAGCCCCAGCAGCCTTTCCAGCCACTTGATGATCGGGTCGGCATTGCTGGCCAGCAGAACCCCAAGCAGGGCGCCCAAGGATGTCCCCAGCGTGCCGACAATCAGGCCCTCCAGCATGAAGATCTTCATGATGCTGCGGGAGGTCGCCCCCAGCGATCGGAGCACGGCGATATCCTTGTGCTTTTCCATGACTACCATGATCAGGGTGGTGGCGATGTTGAAGGCCGCGACTAGAACAATGATGGTCAATACGATGAACAGGCCGAGCTTCTCCAGTTTGAGGGCCGCCAGAAAGGAGCCAAAGATATCTTCCCAGGAGCGGACAACATAGGGGTAGTGAAACTCTTCCCGCAGGGCCTCCGTGACCTTCCTGGTGTGGTCGAAGGACACGAGCTCGATCTCCAGCCCCGTCACCTCGCCCTTGGAATCGAGAAGCTCCTGTGCGGCGGTCAGGGAAACATAGCCGAAATAGGCGTCCATCACCCCTCCCCGGTGGCGGAAGATGCCGACCACGCGGAAGGGCTTCATTTTGGGGATGACGCCGAAGGGGGTTACGGTGAACAGGGGCGGAATGATGTTGACCGTGTCGCCGACGCCGACCCCGAGGGAAGCGGCCGTATTGAGACCGATGATGACCCCGGGCAACGGCGCTTCGGCGGCGAAAAGAAGGTCCCTCCCGTCTTTCTTGTCGAGGGTCAAAAGGGGTTGATTGAAAATTTTGCTGCGGGGATCGATGCCCTTGACGCTGACCGCGGCGACATTGGCTTTGGACAGCAGCATCGCCTCCTTGGAAACAAAGGGAGAAACCTGAACGATGTCACGGGAAACCGCCACCGCTTGGTGCTCGACCCGGGCGTAATCCTCCATGTTGGCGCCGTGCTTCTGGATCAGGATGTGGGGGATGTTGCCGAGGATCTGCTGACGGACGCCGTCATGAAAACCGGTCATCACCGCCAGCACCACGATCAGGGCCGCCACCCCCAGCGTCACTCCGGCGATGGAAATGAAGGAGATGACGGAAATGAAGGTCTGTTTGCGTTTGGCGCGCAGGTAACGCAGGCTGATGAACCACTCATACCCGAAGAATCTGTTGATCACGGTGGCAATCTCCTCGCCGGCTCATCCGCCCTACCCTTTGACTTCCTTCCTCAGCTGGGGAAAGAGGATGACATCGCGGATCGACGGGGAATCGGTGAGCAGCATGACCAGGCGGTCGATGCCGATCCCTTCCCCCGCCGTCGGCGGCAGCCCGTATTCAAGGGCGCGAATGTAATCCTCGTCCATGCCGTGGGCCTCTTCGTCGCCGGCCTCCTTTTCGGCCAGTTGGCGCAGAAACCGCTCCTTCTGGTCGTCGGGGTCGTTCAGCTCGGAAAAACCGTTGGCCAGCTCCCGGCCGACAACGAAAAGTTCGAAACGGTCGACGATATCCGGGTTCCGGTCGTTTTTCCGCGACAGGGGGGAAACCTCGGTGGGGTAGCCGGTGATGAAGGTGGGGTTCCACAGCTGGGGTTCGGCCACCGCATCGAATATTTCCGTCAGCAGCTTGCCGTGGGAGAGGCGGGAATCGACCTCGAGGCCGAGTTTGCGGGCCGCCGCCAGAACCCGGTCGCGGTCGGCGAGATCCTCTTCGGTCAGATCGCTGTGGGCACAGATCGCTTCGCGGATGGACAGACGTTGCCAGGGCGGGCTGACATCCACCGTGCGGCCGTTATAGGTCAGCTGCCGTGAGCCGTTGACCTCTTCGACCAGGGCGCAAATCAGCTCTTCCGTGAAATCCATCAGCTCCTCGTAGGTGGCGTAGGCCTGATAGAATTCCATCATGGTGAATTCCGGGTTGTGCTGGATGGATATCCCCTCGTTGCGGAAATTGCGGTTGATCTCGAAGACCCGTTCCAGGCCGCCGACCACCAGGCGCTTGAGATAGAGTTCGGGCGCGATGCGCAAAAACAGCTCCATCTTGAGGGTGTTGTGGTAGGTGACAAAAGGCCGCGCCGTCGCCCCGCCGGCCATGGGCTGCATCATCGGGGTTTCGACCTCGAGGAAATCGTGGTGGACCATGAAGTCGCGGATGAAGCTGATGATCCGCGCCCGCTTTTTAAAAACCCCGGCGACATCGGGATTGACCATGAGGTCGAGATAGCGCTGCCGGTAACGGGTCTCGACATCGGTGAGGCCGTGCCACTTTTCCGGCAGGGGCAAAAAGGATTTGGTCAACAGTCGCAGAGACAGGGCGCGGATCGACAGTTCGCCGGTTTTGGTGCGAAAAGGGGTGCCGCGGATGCCGACGATGTCGCCGATATCGAGTTTTCGATAAAGAGCGAAATCTTCTTCCCCGAGCAGGTTTTTGGCCACATAGACCTGAAGGCGCGCCTTGCGGTCCTTGATCTGGATAAAGGCGGCCTTGCCGAAATCGCGGCGGGCCATGATCCGGCCGGCCAGAGTATATTCAACGGGGCCGTTCTCAAGGCTTTCAGCATCCTCTTCACCGTGCCGGAGAAAAACCTCTTCGGAGGTGTGCGCCACCTGAAAATCATTGGCAAAGGGGTTGATCCCCCCGTCCCGCAATTCAGCCGCCTTGAGGCGCCGCTGGGCAATCAGTTCATTGCTTTCTTCCATCGACAAGTCAGGGTCCTTTCTTTTTTTTCAAAGGTGCTACCTTATTACCAAGCCACGAGGCAAGTCAAGAAATCAACGGATTCGGGTTGCCGCAGCGACCCAGATTCAACCCTTTTCCTTGCCCAGCAGATAGGCTTCGATGAATCCCTCCAGATCGCCATCCAGAACCGCGTCGGCATTGCCCATCTCGTAGCCGGTGCGATGATCCTTGACCAGGCGGTAGGGATGGAGAACGTAGGAACGGATCTGGCTCCCCCAGCCGATTTCTTTTTTTTCGCCGGTAATCTGGGCCGCCTCTTCTTCCTTGCGGCGCAATTCCCGCTGGAAAAGAATGGCCCGCAGCTGGCGCATGGCCGTCGATTTGTTCTTGTGCTGGGAGCGTTCGTTCTGACAGGAAACGACAACGCCGGTGGGCATATGGGTGATGCGCACCGCGGAATCGGTCTTGTTGACATGTTGGCCGCCGGCGCCGCTGGAACGGTAGGTATCGATGCGCAGATCCTTTTCGTTGATGTCCACCGTCACATCGTCGGGGAGGTCGGGAAAGACGAAAACCGAACAGAAGGAGGTGTGACGGCGGGCGGCGGAATCAAAGGGGGAAATGCGCACCAGGCGATGGATGCCGATCTCGGAGCGGAGCCAGCCGTAAGCGTAATCTCCGGAAACGGTCAGGGTGACGCTCTTGATTCCCCCCTCTTCGGTGGGCAGGCAATCGGTGATCTCCGTCGCGAAACCCTTCCTTTCACAAAAACGGAGGTACATGCGCAGCAGCATTTCCGCCCAATCCTGGGCCTCGGTGCCACCGGCGCCGGCATTGATGCTCAAAATGGCGTCGTTGCCATCGTATTCCCCGGAAAGCATGCGGGTGAATTCCATCTCGCCGACGGCTTTTTCGGCCTGGGCGAGAAGATCGTTGAATTCCTGGGTACCGGCCTCGTCCTCCTCTTCTTCAAGAAGTTCCCCGAGGGCCTGAATATCCTCCAACTTGCGGGAGTTCAGCCGCCACCCTTCCACCATCTTCTGCAGGCTGTTCCGTTCCCTGGCCAGTTCCTGAGCCTTTTCCGCATCCTCCCAGAAAGCGGCTTTGCCGCTTTCCGCATCGATCTCGGCGATGCGCTCCGCTTTCCCCTCTATGTCAAAGGCACCTCCGCAGTTCCTCCAGCCTCCTGGCCAAATCGTCCACCTTTTCCCGGTCTTCCCTGAGCATGCCGTTTGTTCTCCCTGATTGTTTTCAGCACCTGAAACAGGACTGTTTTCTGCATTATGATCGAAAAGAAAAGAGTATACTATTTGCCCAAATTATTAAAGGGTCGTGTCTTTATCGAAGCCCCTCCATGAAGTTTAAAAATTTTTTAAAAACTATTTTCCAAAATAAAATTAATTTCTTTATAATATTATCCTGATAATTGACTTTAACTTTTTTCGACTCTTTAG
>JAAYDE010000146.1 GCA_012729375.1 Deltaproteobacteria bacterium
CGGCCGCCCGGAAACGACGGTGCCGAAGACCACGTCGGCAGCGCCGCTCAGCTTCGCGACCAGGGCGCCCCAGAGGGCCTGCAGCAGGGTGCTCGGCGTACTGCCCAGCTCCCGGGCCAGCCGGTCGAGTGTTTGGAAAGTGTCGGCGGAGAGGGCGCGCACCGCCTCCCCGAAGCCCTGTTCTTTTTTCTCCACCCCCAGGTCGATCTGGTTGGGTTGGTCGAAGCCGGCCAAGGCCTGCCGCCACCAGGCCAGGGACGCGGCGGTATCCTTTGTTCCCAGCCACTCGGCGTAGTCGGCGAAGGGGAGAGGGGTGCTCAGTTCCTCGCCGTGGTAGAGGGCGAGAACCTCCCCGAGGACCACCGACAAGGACCAGCCGTCGAGGGTGATGTGATGGTTGTTGAGCACCACCTCCCACCTCTTGTCGGCCACCCGGAACAGGGCCAGGCGCAGCAGCGGCGGCTTGGCGAGATCAAATCCCCGTTCGCGGTCTTCCGCGAGGTAATTCCGCAGTCGGGCTTCGACATCCTTTTCGTCCCGCCAATCCTCGATGCGGCAGGGCAGGGGGGCGGCCCCGCTGACGACGAAGAAGCCCGTCTCGCCTTCCGGCACCGCCAGGCACAGCAGCTCGTGGCGGTCGACGACCCGCTGCCAGGCGTCGTGGAAACGGTGCGGATCGAAGGCCCCTTCGATGCCAAAGTGCAGCTGCACCTGGTAGGCCCCCTTGGCCTCCAGGGAGTGGAACAGCAGCCCCTGCTGCAAGGGCGTCAGCGGCAGCAGGTTGCGCAGAGCCGGATAGCGTCGCTGCAGGTCGTCGACAAGCTCCCGGGAAGGTTTTACCAGCGGGAAGTCGGCCGGGGTGAAGGTGGGGGAAATTTCCCGGCAGTGGTTGACAACGTCGACCAGGGCGCCGTGGATCGCGGCCTGCAGCCGTGCCATCGCCTCGCCGGTGAAGACTTCCCTGGGCCAGGTGAGGTGGAACTGGAGCTTCCCGGCGGCAACGACGGCGTTGATGTCGACCAGGGCGCTGTGCCGCCAGGAGGGGCTGACCGGTTCGCCGTGGGCTTCGTCGGCCAAAGACCAGTCGGAAGTACTTTCCAGGCTGGTGAAGCGCCCCAGGTAGTTGAAGGAGATCGGCGGATTACAGGCCAGCTCCTCATGCCCGAAATAACGCAGCAGGCCGTAGCCGATGCCCCGGTCGGGGATGGCCCGCAGCGCCTCCTTGATGCCGATCAGGGTGTCGCGAAGATCCCGGCCGGTGCGCAGCTTGACCGGGTACTGGGCGGTGAACCAGCCGACGGTGCGGGACAGATCGGCGTTTTCGATCAGCTCCTCGCGGCCGTGGCCTTCGAGGTTGATGAGGATGCCGTCATCCAGTGGCGTGCCCGTCCAGCGCTCCAGGCCGAGACAAAGGGAGGCCAGCAGCAGATCCTCGGCGTTGGCGTGGTAGGCGGCCGGGGCGGCGGTGAGCAGGTGGCGGGTTTCTTCCGCGCTGAGCTCCAAGGTGAAGGCGCCGTCATGGGGACGTCTGGCCGCTGTTCCGGAAGCCAGGCGGAACCCGTCCTTGGCCGCCATCTCCCGCCACAAGGGGAGCTCCCCGATGCGGGAGGAAACCACCGCGGGCAGCTGCTCCGCCCAGGCGGTCCAGGCGGTGGTGGCCTCCGGCAGGGGCCGCTCTTCGTAGGCCGCCTGCAGATCGGGGATGAGGATCCGCCAGGAGACGCCGTCGACGGCGAGATGATGCATGACCCAGAGCAGCCGTCCCGGCTCCTCACTTCCAAAGTCGAACCACAGGCAGCGGAACAGATCGCCCTTTTTGATATCGAGGCTCGTTTGCGCCTTTTCCCCAGCGGCCAGCAGCAGGGCGTGGCGCTCGGCCGCGTTGAGGGCGACGGCATCGACGCGGCGGACCAACTCATCGCCGGCAAAGGCGTCCCTCCCCAAAAGGGACTGTTTGCCGTCCGCAAACTTCAGGCGCAGGGCGTCGTGGCGCTCGACAACCCGGGCCATCGCCCGCTGGAGCCTTTGCAAGTCGAGAGCGGACGGCACCCGGATCAGCATGGATTGGTTGTAGTGGTTGACCTCCCCCTCTTGTTCGAAGAACCATCTCTGGATGGGGGTCAGGGGCGCTTCGGGCCGGGCTTCGCTTCCCCACAGGGAGCGCACCTTGCGGGCGCGCAAGGCCAGATCGACAACGCGGGGGGCCTTGAAAAGGTCGCGGACGCGGATGTCGAAGCCCTGGGCGCGGGCCTTGGCGACCAGCTGCAGGGCGAGGATGCTGTCGCCGCCGGACTCGAAGAAATGGTCGTGAAGGCCGGCTTTCTCCAGGCCGAGGACGGCGGCGTAAA